>JBFWSD010000979.1:0-3526 GCA_050248575.1 Gemmataceae bacterium | reverse complement strand
CCGGATAGGCCTTCTTGAGCGCGGGCGTGAAGGAGATGTCTGGATCGAGGCCGGCCATGTTGGACTGCCCCGAGAGAATGAAGAGCCTGACTTTCTTGTCGGCAGCAGGACCACGTTCGATCCAGACCAGCAAGGCAACCACACTGAAGAAGACAGGCAGCAGCGTTCGTGGCTTCATGGCGTTTCACTCCGAAGTGTACTGAGCGGGCGCTCGCCATGTTAACAGGCCGATGGCGAGGTTCAAAGGGCCTGGCCGTCCAGTGGTCCTGGGCCGCCGTCGAGAGTAGGAGGAGCCGTCTGAATCTCCGGAGTGCGGCGTGCCGGGTCGCGCTGGCGACGCCAGCCGAGCCAGGCAAAGCTCGTCAGGGTAGCTGCCGCCAGCGCGGGCCACCAGTCGCGCCAGAGCGCTGGCAAGGTGAGAAGTGCGTCACTGCCGGAAACGAGGGCTTCGCCGTCCTGGTCCGGTGCCTGCCCGAAGGCCGGCGTCGATTCTTTTTGCAGTACTGGGTCTGTTGCCGTGCTGCGTACGGTGTCGGCGGCCTTGTCTTGCGTGGGCGGGACGATTCGCGCGCTGCTGCCGACTTCGGTCGTTGCGGCAGTGAGCCAGCGTGAGACGCCAGCCAGCCAGCGGTCGAGCATGGCGGTAGCGACATCGTCCTGATCCGTGAGCAACTCGACGCGGAATTCGTCGATGGCGTCTTGTAGCCCGACCACGAATTCGACCCACACGGGCGTGTCCAGTTCGGGCTCGTCTTCTTCGGCCGGATCCTCTTCGTTGCCCGATTCCTCGCTGACCGTCTGGGCCAGCAAGAGACCAAGCAAGCTGGTGCTGCCGATCAGTCCGACATTGAGCCCGGCGACAAAGCCCTCCTCTTCACCCTCCTCGTCGCTGGCTTCGTCTTCGCCATCGGTTGATTCGTTGCTCGCCAGTACCGTGGCGATCACTGACAGCTGGGCCTGATCGATCGAGCTCAGGGTGGTGACCGTGGTGCTGAGGTTGCCAAAGCCGGAACCGAGTCCAAACAGGCCGCTTCCCGTGGCGTTCAGGCTGAAGACCAGCGGAATGCTGCTGCCCTCATTGGTGACATAAAGGTCGGTGCCCACCACGCTGAGCGCGCTGGGGAATGTCAGGCTGGCGTCGGAGAAGATCAGCGAATCAGCATATTGTCCGCTGCTGCTGGCAGTGAGCAGTGAAATAGTGCTGTTCGAGCGGCCGGCAAAGAAGTTCGTGGAGTTGGGGGCAAAGGTCAACGAGGTCACCAGTGCGCTGGGAGGCGAAATGAACACGGTGACAGGGGCCACGGCGAAGTTGAACGGGTTGAAGTTGACGATGCTGCCCGACTGCAGCAAGGTGAAGCCGGTAGTGACGGTAAACAGCGTCTGGCTGATTGGCCCGGGCATGGGCAAGATCGAGGGGGTGGCGTCGTTGAAGAAGCCGTTGCCCACGCCGCTCAAGAGCCACAGGTCCGCGCTTGTCCCGTTGGTGACCATCAAATCGTTGATGCCGTCGCCGGTGTAGTCATCGACGCTGATATTGTTGGGGCCGGTCCCCACGCTCAAGCGCGGCCCAGGCGTCAACGTCCAGTTGCCCGACAGGTCCACTCCTCCCAGCAAGATCGAGACGTCGTTCGAGCCCTGATTGGCGACCGCCACGTCGGCGCTACCGTCGCCGTCGGAATCGAAGACGACCGAGCTTACCGGGGCCGTGCCGGTGCTGAAGGTCAGGCCATTGCTGTTGAACTGTCCCGGCCCCACGCCCAGGTAAATGATGATGTTGTTGCTGCCGGTGTTGGCAACCAGCAGGTCCTGGATATTGTCATTATTGACGTCGTCGAGTTCGACGAATCCAGGGCCCTGGATGCCGTTGGCGCTGGTCTGCGAGAAATTGCCCAGGGTGAAGGTGGTCGTGCCCGCATTGCGGATCTGTGACAGCACCTGATCCACGGACTGATTGGCGAGCAGCACATCGGCCACCCCGTCACCATTGATATCGGTGGTGACAAAGGGCACATTGCGGGCCGTACGCACGAAGGGCCGGAAAGTGCCGTCGCCGTTGCCAAGGATGACGAGCAAGTCTCCAGAATCATTGGTCACGGCCAGGTCGAGAAAACCATCGCCATTCAAGTCGGCGCTGTCGAGGCCTTCCGGCAAATTGCCGGCGTTGACCGCGACGTTGTAGTAGAAATTGCCAGCCCCATCTCCGAGATAGATGGTGATGATCCCGGTGTCGTCGAGAATGGCCACGTCCGGGGCCTTGTCAAGGTTGAAGTCGCCGCTGGCAATGTCAAAGGTCCGGCCATGTGCTTGAAATGAGCGTGGCGCTGCCAGAACGTCCGCGTTCACTTGCGCCAGGAACGAGAACGAGTTGCTGCCCTTCTGAATGGCCACCAGGTCGAGATTGCCATCGAGGTCGAAGTCCGCGACCGTGTAGTCGATCGTCTGCTGAACGGTGTAGAGGAAGCCATTGTCCGGATCCATGCCGAACGGAGTGCTGCCGGAGCGGTAGCGATGCGCCACGAAGGAACTGCCGTTGCCGGCGCCGCTGAAGAGGCTGATATCGCCGGACAGCTCGTTGGCTGCCAGGATGTCGACTCCGCCCGTGCCGTCGAACTGGCCGATCGAGACGCTGGCCGGCGAGTTGCCGCCGGGCAAGCTGGTCGCCTGCTGAAAGCTCCCGGCGGCAGTATCGAAGAGAAAGACCGCCAGTCCGGTGGTACCCGACACGACCAGATCGCTCAGGCCATCATTGTTCAGATCGCCCGCAGCCAGGCGCGTGTAGGTAGTGGGCAGCGTGGGACCGGCGCTGCTGACAAACGTCCCGGACGTCGACAAGGTGTAGAGCGAGATCTGATTGCGCGAGGTGTCGACGGCTGCCAGTCTCACTTGCCCGCCGTCGGTCACGGCCACCACATCGCGGGCCAGTTGTCCCGGGTTGACCAGGAAGGGGGCTTCGAATGCGCCAGGTTCGCTGGGGCGGCCTTGCCGGTAGAGGATGTTGCCCTGCTCATCGAGGACGACGGCGTCGAGCACGCCGTCTTGATTGAGATCGGCCAGCAGCGGTGTGGGCTGAGGCGAACGGCTACTCTGCAGCCCCACTTCGTTGAAATCGAGAGTGCCCCCTCCCAGCAAGACGAGAATGCTGGTGTTGCCCCGGGTAACCGTTCCCTGGGTGGTGGGCAGCGCGATATCCGGGTTGCCGTCGGCATCGAAATCGCCCGAGGTCATGACCCCGAGACTGGCGGTGAGCGGCACCGTGCTGTTGCTGACGGCAAAGTTTCCGCTCGACGTGAGACAGGCAAACAGCGAGACGTTGCCCGCGTCGTCAATCACGTACAGATCGAGGAAAGCGTCGCCGTTGAAGTTGCCCACCGTCTGGAGAGCATTGCTTCCCAGTGAAGTGAAAGTAGCCGTACTTGAGAAGGTGCCATCGCCGTTGCCGAAGAAAATCCCCACCGTGCCCGAGTCGCGATCGAGAATGGACAGGTCGAGCTTGCCGTCCTGATTGAAATCGACAACTTGAGTCACG
>JBFWSD010000978.1:0-3532 GCA_050248575.1 Gemmataceae bacterium | reverse complement strand
CCGTACTCGTGCAAGAGCTTGACGATGGCTGTGCGGCGGCGGCGGCGCGCGGCCAGCAAGGGAGTTTCCAGCCCGCAGGCCCACCAGACGTGCGACGGGCTATTGGGATCGGCGCCCGCTTCCAGCAACAGCTGGACGACGTTGGCGCGGCCCTTGCCCGCGGCAAGGTAGAGGAGGGTTTGCATGTGATCGGCCCAGCCCTTCAAGAGGCGGGGCTCGGCGACGATGGCCTGCTGGACGACCTTGACGTTGCCCGTTGCGGCGGCCTTATTGACGGCGGCCCAGCGTTGCGTGCGGCGGCATCGCTGCTCGTGCGGGGCCGCTTCTCCCTGTTCATTGACCAGTGCCCGGGCCAGCGGCGTCAACGTGGCCAGCACTTCCCGGCGCAAAGGTGCTGCGACCTTCGCCGCGGCCAGTGCGGCCGCGAAGTGACGCAGCCAAGTCGCGGCATCTTGCTTGTTGATGTGAATGTGCTCGTGGATCTGCCGCAGCCCGCGCTTGGCGACGTGCTGCGAATAGAGAGGGGTGCCGCCGAGCCATTCTTCGAAGAAACGCTGCTGGTTGGCGCGTTCTTGCGTCAGGTCGCCGCCGAACTTGGGCCGCAGCCGCGCATCCGCGGCGATGCGTTCGTAGAACGCAGCGACGATACGGGCCACCACGCGGCGGCCCCCCAGACGCTTGAAGAGAGTGGGATCGGGATCGAGACGCACCTGGGTTGCGAGCCCGCCGCGCTGCTCGACGTGCGGGTTCACCTGCTGGCGTGCCTTTCGCTTGCCCATGGACGCCCCCGACTGTTCAAGTGCGAATAGGCCCGCGGGCGCATAGGGGCCGGCCCTTATTCTTGCCCGCGGATCTGCGCCTTCAAGACGTGCTTCAGGCGGTCCTCGATCTTCTTGTGCGCCTTGTCGATTTCCTTGTCGGTCAGGGTGCGGTCGTTGGCCTGGTAGGTGAGGGCAAAGGCCAGGCTCTTCTTGCCCGCCTCGATGCTCACCCCCTGGTAGACGTCGAAGAGATGGATGGCGCGGAGCAGCTCGCCCCCCGCCTGGCGGATCTCGCCGGCAATCCGTTCGCTGCTGATGCCGTGGTCCACGACCACGGCGATGTCGCGCAGCGCGGGCGGGAACTGGGGCACCGGCGTGTAGGCATAGCGGGCCGGCACCGCGGCAATGATCGCCTGCAGGTCGAAGTCGCCGACCAAAATAGCTTGCCCGCCCAGCTCGTAGGCCTGCGCCGTCTTTGGATGGAGCTGGCCCAACCGACCGACCACGCTGTCCTTGACGAGCACTTCGGCGGCCCGGCCTGGATGGAGCCAGTCGGCCTGTGCGGGCCGGAAGGTCACCTCGGCCACGTGCAGGTCGCCGAGCAGGGCTGCCACGACTCCCTTGAGATCGAAGAAGTCGAGGTGGGGAGCATTCTTGGCCCCGGTTCCTTCTTGCCAGTACTCGGCCTGGCGGCGGCCCGTGAGGGCAACGGCCAGCCGCCTGGGCTCGGCGGGCAACTTCTCTCCCGGGCGGGGCACATAGATCGCACCGATCTCGAAGAGCCGCACGTCGGACGTGAAGCGCAGGTTGCGGGCCGCCACCTCCAGCACGCTGCTGAGCAGGCTACGGCGCAGCACGGCCCGCTCGCTCGAGATCGGGTTCTTGAGCGTGACGTACGCGTCGCCCGGCTGCAGCGGCTGCTCGCGGGCGGGCTCGGTCAACGAGTAGGTGATGACCTCTTGCAGCCCGGCATTGACCAGGATGTCGCGGGCCTGCTCCTCGATGAGTCGCTTCGGATCGCCCGGCGTCTCCGGGAGCTGATCGGCCAGCAGCGTGGCGGGCAGCCGATCGTAGCCATGAATGCGGGCCAGTTCCTCGATGATGTCGGCATCGTCCGCCTGGATGTCGGTGCGCTGGCTGGGGGCCGTGACCATGAGCATGTCGGGGCCGCCCGGCTCCACGTCGAATTCCAGCCCGCGCAGGATCCGCACCACTTCCTTCTGCGGCAGGTCGACGCCGAGCGTACGCCGCACGTCTTCCATGTCGATCTCGATCGCGACCTTCTTGGGCGGCGCGGGATAGTTGTCGACCAGTCCCCGACAAACGCTGCCCGCCGCATGTTGCCGCATCAGGTCGAGGGCACGGTTGGCGGCCACGGGCACCGTGTCGGGATGAATGCCGCGGCTGAACCGCAAGCTGGCCTCGGAAGGCAAGTTGAACGCCCGCGCCGTCTGCCGGATGCTGATCGGGTCAAAGCTGGCCGACTCGAGCAGGATGTTGGTGGTCTGCGCGTTGACCTCGGTGTCGGCGCCTCCCATGACGCCGGCCAGGGCAATCGGCCCGGCGGCGTCGGCAATCACCAGGTTGTCGGGAGTCAGCTCGCGCTGCTGATCGTCGAGCGTACGCAGCGTTTCCCCCTGGCGTGCGGGCCGCACGGTGATGACGGGCGTCTTGCCGCCGGCGCGTTTCGTCAAGAGATCGTAGTCGAAGGCGTGGAGGGGCTGGCCCCATTCGAGCATCACGTAGTTGGTGATGTCGACGATGTTGTTGATGGGCCGCATGCCTGCATAGGTGAGGCGGCGTTGCAGCCAGCCCGGCGCGGGGCCGATCTTCACCCCCTTGATGAGCCCGGCAGCATAGCGCGCCGACAGCTTGCTGTCTTCAATCTTCACTTCAACCTGCCCGGCCACGGGCTCCCCCGTGAACGTTGCCGGCTCCTCGGGCAGCTTGGCCTTGCCCCCCGTGAGGGCGGCCACCTCGCGGGCCACGCCCACCAGCGACAGGCAGCGGGCCATGTTCGGCAGCACGTCGGCTTCCAGCACCACGTCCCCCATGAACTCCGCGATCGGCTTGCCCACCGGGGCGTCGTCTTCCAGGAACAGGATGCCTTCGTGCTCGTCGGAGATGCCCAGCTCGCGCTCGGAGCAGACCATGGCGTCGCTGGGAATGCCGCGAATCTTGCTCGGCTTCAGTTCTTTCAGGACCTTCTCTTTCGCGTGGCCGTCGATGAGGACTGACCCGGACAGGCCGATGATCACCTTGGGCCCGCTCATGCCGACCTTGACGTTCGGGGCGCCGGTCACCACCGTCTTGGGCTCCGCGGAGCCGTACTCGAGCGTGGCCAGCGTCAGGCGATCGGCGTCGGGGTGTTTCTCGACCTTGAGGATGCGGGCGATCTTGATCTTGTCGGGATCCCAGACCGGGCCTTTTTCCTCTTGCTTGATGCGCAGCCCGTCAGGGACGGGCAGGCCGATGACGCGGACGCCGCCGATTTCCAGCCCGGCGATGGTGAGCCGTTCGGCCAGTTCGGTGACCGACAGGGTGACGTCGACGTATTCCTTGAGCCAGTTGACCGGTATTTTCATCGTGTCGCACTCTCGAAAACGGGCAGGTATCCTGTTTCTTGTAGGGATAGGAGGCGCCGTCGAAAAGCGGGGTTCGGGCCGGGGCCGTCCACGGGTGGCTCGGCCGATGGGCAGGAAGAAGCGGTGAGGACGAGGCCAGCACGAAGCTCGCCCGGCCGCCAGCCGATCGCGCCTGGCGTGCTCAGC
>JBFWSD010000977.1:0-3533 GCA_050248575.1 Gemmataceae bacterium | reverse complement strand
ATAACGCCGGCGCGCTATGGTGGCAGCCGGTGCTCGACACGCCCGCCAAGCGTTTCGACCTGGTGATGGGCGTGAACGTGCGGGCCGCCTTCCTGGCCAGCCGCGCTGTCTTGCCCGGCATGATCGAGCGCGGCTGGGGGCACATCATCAACATGTCGCCCCCCATTGAACTGGCGGCGCTCAAGGGACGCGTGGCTTACTGCGTTTCCAAGTTCGGCATGACCATGCTGACGCACGGGCTGGCCGAAGAAGTCCGCTCGCACAACGTGGCCGTCAACTCCCTTTGGCCCGTCACCATCATCGAAAGCCAGGCCTCCATCAACTGGGGCCTCGGGCAACGCGCGATGTGGCGTAAACCCGACATCCTGGTCGATGCGGTGCTGCGTCTGCTCGACAAGGAGCCCGCCAGCTGCAGCGGCCGCGCTTTGCTCGACGAGGACTTTCTGCGTGCCGAGGGAGTGACCGACTTCAGTAACTACGCTTGCGTGCCCGGCGCCGAACCGCCCCGCGTGGGCTGGAAGTGGGAGTGACCTGCGGAACAGCCGCATTCTTCCGACAACGAAAAAGGGGACGCGGGCAGCGTCCCCCTTCTCTTGTCGGTCTGTTGGCTATATCAGCGGTTCATCGAGAAGCGGATGCGGCCCGGCTTGTCCGAGGTGGCGCCGAAGAAGCCGAAGCACATCTCGTTCGTGGTCTGGCGGCCAATGTAAACCGCCTTGGGGGGCCGGTTCGGGTTGTTGGGATTGCCGGCGCTGTTGTCGTAGACGGCCTCCACTTCGAAGCGCGTCCCTGCTTTCACCTCGATTGGTTTCTTCAGGAAATAGCTCTCCTGCCAGTTGTAGTCCCAGTTCTTGATGTCGATGAGGGTCTGGGGCTGCCCGCCAGGGGGCGTCATGGTGATCTTGATCGACTTGCCCAGCAGGTGCATGTGCGGCGTGACCGCGTGCAGGGTGACGTCTTGATTGACCTGCATGCTTCCGGTCACCTTGTAGCTGGCGTCATCGGCGGGGATGCGGAGGAAGCGGCCCGCGACGACCATGCCCTGGAAGCGCCGTTCGGCGGGCTTGTCGGTGAAGTAGATGCCGATTCGGGTGCGGTCCTTCTCGACGCGGCCCGTGCGATGATAGTGGACTTGCAAGACCACGTCGGCCCCCTTGGGCAGATGGTAGCCCGTGCCCTCGGGGAGTTTTTTCGAGATCTGCCCGGGGGCCCAGCCCCCCATGCCCCCGGCCGGGAAGAAGCCGAGACCCATGGCGGTAGAGTAGCCCGGGCCGAGGTCAACTTCCTTGTCGTCCTTCTTGCGTTCCTTCTCCTGGTCGGCCAGCTTGCGGGCGGCCCCCGAAGTGTCCACGAAGAGCAGGGCATGATGCACGACGCGCGGATTGCCCGGCCGGACCTCGATGGCACTCACGTCGCGGTCCGCGGGCAGCTTGGTGCCGAGCGGGAAGCAACGGAAGATATCGGTGCCGGTGGCGCCCACCTGGAAGTCGTCAGGCATTTCCAGGATCAGGTCGGGCTCGCCCAGTTGCCAGCCGCTGGTGTATTTGCGCGGTTCGGGAGCGTCTTGCGGATTGCCCGCGGGCGTGCCGCCGTCGACCCACGCGGCCAGCGTGGCAATTTCCTTGTCGGTCAGGCGGCGTTCGTTGTGGAAGGCGAGGCCGTCGCTCGGCTTCCACGGCGGCATGTCGCGCGACTGCGTGTAGGCCTTGATGTCGTCGGCCCAGTTGACCGCCTGCCGGTAGTTCATGAGCGCGAACGGGCCAACTTCGCCCGGACGATGACAGCCCTGACAGCTGTTCTGCAAGATCGGCATCACGTCGCGGTAATAAGTGGTCTCCGTCGACGAGGTGGTCGACTTGCTCTCCGGGCGAAAGATCGTGCAGCCGATCGGCAAGGTGGCCGGGGTGCTCACTTTCTTGCCCGCGAGCACTTCATCGAGGGCGATCTTGAGATCGTGCCTGCTGACCTCACGGTTCTTCTTGAGGCGGGCATAATAGCTATCGTCGATGCGGCCCCGATAACGCAGCTTCATCTCGCTGTCGAGCACAAAGACTTCGGGAGTGAAATCAGCCTTGAGGGTATCGGCCACGGCCAGCTTGCCGTCGAGGCAGACGGGAAAATCGAGGCCGAACGCCTTGGCTTGTTTCGCGATCTCGGCCGGCTTTTCATCCGGAGTCGGGCAGATTCCTACAAACGCCACTCCTTTTGGCCCATATTCTTTCGCCAGCCTGGCCAGCGTCTCGGAGTAACTGTTCGAGACCGGGCACTCGAAGGACAGCGTGACGATGACCACGGCCTTGTGGTTGTCAAGGTCGTGCAAGGGCTGGATCTTGCCGTCGAGATGATGCAGGGGAACGTTGTCGATCTTCCTGCCGAGCTTGGCCTTCGAAGGGGCGGCCTCCTCGGCGCGAGCAAGGTGGCCCGCAAGCAGGAACGCGGCCAGCGCGAACGCAAGTTGTGTACGCATAAGCTCCTCACTGGGGCTGTGGATTGCCTCCGGAATCCGCTCCGGCTGCCTCTTCGACAGAGATACTCGCGGGGTGGAAGGGATGTTTCAGGTTTGGCGAATCGGCTCAGGCTCGCCAGCTTGCCCCAAGCCCGGACTTTCCGGCTGACAGCGACCTGAGGTTGTTCGCGGCTTCGCGATCCGTTACCCTGCCCGTCGGCAATGCACGCGGAACGTATGAGAAAGGGCCCGCCATGGTGGAAGCCGAAATGCTCGTGAGCCGGATCCTCGAAGACGAAGGGCTGACCTCTGCCCTGGAAGAGCCCGAAGCGCAGCGCCTCATCGACTGGCTGGTCAAGCAGACCGAGCGCATTGCCGCCGCCGCGCAGAGCGAAGCAGAAGGGGAACAGCGCGTGAATGCGCTGTGCCGCCGCGCTCGCGCCGTGGGCAAGCTCATCGAGGCCGCCTGCTACCAGGGTGAGCGCGACGAAGCCGCCCGCCTGGCCGCCAGGCAACAACTGCCCTGGCCCGTCCCCGCACATGCCGGGCCAGCCCTCGATATGTTGCTCGATCATCTCGCGAACAGCATCTGAGTTCAGCCTTACCCAACCGGAACCAAGGACGCCAAGCTTTGCGCGGGGCTGATTCCCTGCCCCGCACTTCCCGATCCATTTGAACAGAAGGGGGTGCATGGATGCGACGAACCCTTTCCTTGCTGCTGCTCATGATCGTGGGTTTCCTGGGCTGCGACGGCGCCAAGCCGCTGTCGATCCCCGGACCGGGCGCCAAGAGTAGCGACGGCCAGACGGGCAGTGTGCGCGTCTACTTCACGACGCCCGAATTGCCCCCGGAACAATCGCAGATCGTCCAGGCCCTGGTGAGCTACATCGGGCAGACCAAGGAAACGCTCGACGTGGCCGCCTTCGAGCTCGACAACAAGAAAGTTGTCGAGGCGCTGGAGGAGGCCGTTCGCCGCGGCGTGAAGGTCCGCCTGGTCACCGAGACCAACTATCTCGACGAGATCGGCGTGACAGCCATGAAGAAGCTGGGCGTGCCCGTGGTCGACGACCAGCGCGACGGCGCCCTC
>JBFWSD010000976.1:0-3538 GCA_050248575.1 Gemmataceae bacterium | reverse complement strand
ACAACTTCTTCGACCGCTGCCGAGCCCTTGCCCACACGCGAATCCTGCGCGGGACACGAGGGCTGCGGGGGCCGATACGCCACGCTCACCAGACACCGGAACAACACGGTCCCCAGCCAGGCGAGGCCGCCCAGACCAAGATTCGGCGCGATGGCGGGCCGCCGCACCAGAGCCAGATCGAGCAGGCAACGCAGCAAGAAGTAGCCCGAGCCGCACACCAGCCACAAATAGCCGTAGAACATCTCGTCGCGCGACGTTTCAAGCGAGCGTTCGGCTTCTTCCACCTCCTGGTGCGCTTGAATACGGGCCGCATCCGCAGTGGAGGATTCGGCCAGCAACGCCTGGGCTTCATTTCGCTGCGTCTCGGCGAGGTGCTGCGTGGAGTGGGCCTCGCTCAGCAGCAATAGCCCGGGCAGCATCAGGAACAGCATCGCCACGTCCCAGTTGCGCACGCTGAGGAGGCGCGAGAACTTGAAGAACAGGGCAATGGCCAGGATGAACGAAAAGAACGACCACGTCGTGGCGTTGGGCAGGCTGAAATCGAAGAAGATGGAGTTCGGTGACATCATTTCACCGCTGCAACTGAAAGTGATGCGGCGCCTGGCGTTCAAGTCCCGGTGGCAGCCACACCACGCGAACCTTCCTCTGGAGCCAAAAGAGAGGATGTATCTTTTGTATCATGGCCCAGGGCCACTGTCTTCACCATTTTTGCATTGTGTGGACTTGCGTACACAAAGGTTGGCCGTCCAATGCGCCTCAGCATCATCATCCCGACGCTGAACGAGGCCCACTTCCTGGGCGAAACCATTGCCCAGGCTCGGCGCCACGCGCGGCTGGCCACTCCCGAGATCATTGTCAGCGACTGCGGTTCACACGACGATACCTCGTCGCTGGCCAGCCGGCTCGAGGCGCGCGTACTGACCGGGCAGCCCTTTCCTGATTGCAAGGCGGCGGCCCTCAATCGAGGCGCGGCCGTCGCGGCGGGCGACGTCCTCCTCTTCCTCGATGCCGATTCGCAGCCTCCACCCGGTTACGATGAGGCAATCGCGCACGCGCTCGACAAGCCGGGCGTGGTCGGCGGTGCGTTTCAGTTTGCCCTCGATGGCCCGCAATTCAGGCTGCGGATTGTCGAGCTGATCAATCGCATTCGCTATCGTCTGTGGCCCCGCTACTATGGCGACCAGGGGCTGTTCGTCCGCGCCGAAACCTTCGCCCGCATGGGGGGCTACCCGCCGCGTCGGCTCATGGAAGCGGCGGTGTTCTCGGCCCGCCTGGCCCATCACGGGCGGCTGGCCCTTATCAACAAGAGCATGAAGACCTCGCCCCGCCGTTTCGTGAAGGGGGGCATCTTGCTTGTGCTGCTCTTCGACATCTGGATGTGGTGGCTCGACTGGCTCGGCTACAACACCGACCCCTACGCCGCGGGCTACTGGAGAGAGAATCGCGAACGCTGAGGAATAGCATCATGGATGAAGTCGCGCGCGAACTGCTGGCACTTCTCGAGCGGGCAACGCCCGTCCCGGTAGAGCATGATCCGGAGTGGCCCTCGGTCTGCGAACAGTTGCCTGCCGACGAAGCGGGATTCGTCCGGTGGCGGCCGGTGCCGATGGAGCCGCCCGCGGCTTTCGAGGGGATAGCGCTGTATTCGTCCCTGCGTGCGTTCTACGGCAGCTTCTGGAGTGGCGCGGTGGCGGGCCGGCACTCGGAAGAAGTTGTCGGCCTGAGCCTCGCCTGGAACGAGGCAGATCTGGTTCGCATCACGGAGACCTTGCGTTCGCAGATCGCGGCCGGCGAGCCGGTCTTCGTGGCCCATACCAACTCCGACTGGTTCTTCGGCGTGGACAACAACACCGGAACCGTCTACCTGTGCGAACCGGGCCGCCCGCCCGTGCGGGAAGTCGCGCCTTCACTGGCAGCATTCCTGGCCGGCGTGAGTTGACAGAGCGCGCCCCTGACTTGCTATTGCCACGAACGCCGCTCGCGGGGTACCCTTTTGGCTCCACAGGCAGGATGCCGTTGTCGGTTCCAAGGAGGGTATCATGGGCTACGGGCAGGAATCCCGGACCGCGCCGATTCACCACATCGAAGACGTTCCCGACCACTGGCTCAAGCCGGCCATCTTCCTGGCCAGCGCCGCCGCGCTCTACATCGAGATGGTCATGGTCCGCTGGCATGCCACCTGCTTCCATGCCTTTGCCATCTTCAAGAACGTCAGCCTGCTGTCGTGCTTTCTCGGGCTGGGGATCGGCTTCGGCACGGCCCGCTATCGCCGCATGTCACTGACCAGCTTCTTGCCGCTGCTTGCCCTGCAGACGGTGCTGTTCGGGGCCCTGTCGTGTACCAACCTCGGCGGCCGCAACATCAATCCCATCGCCGAGCAGCTCATCATGGGCAAGCAGCGCGAATCGCTGCAATGGCTGCACGCCATCGAGGGCAACGTCTTCCTGGCCATCGTCTTCGTCATCAACGCCTGGACCTTCATCCCGCTGGGCAACCTGGTGGGCCGCTTGATGGCGCGCATGGACAAGGTGCCCGCTTACTCGCTCAACTTGCTGGGCAGCTTGACCGGCATTGCCGTCTTCTTCGTGCTCTCGCTCCTCTGGACCGGACCGGAAATCTGGCTCGGGCTGGCCGTCCTGTGCATCGTTCCCTTCCTCCGCGCGGGCCGAAGATTCAGCGCGATTGCCGCGGGCAGCCTGGCCTTGATGCTCATCTCCCTGGGTGTGCTCAGTGCCACGAATGGCCTCACCTATTACTCGCCCTACCAGGTCATAGCCCTACGCATGCCCGAGCAGGAGAGGGGCCGCGAGGCCCCCTCGATCCAGGTCAATCACGCTTACTATCAAGACATCCTCGATTGCTCGGTGAACAAGAAGGATGCCACCGCCCGGCGGCGCGGCGCCATCGACTACTACAACCTCCCCTACACGCTGCAGAAGAATCCGGGCGACGTCCTCGTGGTCGGCTCCGGAACCGGAAACGATGTGGCCGCCGCCCTCCGCAACGGGGCCGCGACCGTGACCGGCGTCGAGCTCGATCCCGCCATCCTTCGTATCGGCAAGCAGCTGCACCCGGAGCAGCCCTATCAAGATCCGCGCACGCGGGCCGTCGTCAACGATGCCCGCACTTACCTGCGGCACACCGACGAGTCGTTCGACACCATCATCTACGGCTTGCTCGACAGCCACACCAACCTGGGGGCGATGAGCAATGTCCGCGTCGACAGTTTCGTCTACACGCTGGAAGGTTTTCAAGAAGCACTGGCCCGCCTGAAGCCGGAGGGCATGCTGATCGTGTCGTACACGATCCTCGACGGCCATCAGGGGGAACGGCTGTACGCGATGCTCCGCGCGGCTTATCCGCAGCAGCCGCCGCGGGCTTTCCTGTCTCCCAATTCGCATGATGGCGGCACGACATTTGTGACCGGCCCGGGGCTGGCAAAACTGCCCACCGACGTTGGCGACGCCAGGGAAGTGACGAGGATCTATCAGCAAGTCACCACCAGGGCCGACCTGGCCACCGACGACTGGCCCTTCTT
>JBFWSD010000975.1:0-3540 GCA_050248575.1 Gemmataceae bacterium | reverse complement strand
GAGGAGCGCCGCGCCGAGAAGGAAAAGGCGCGAATTGAACACGCCAAGTGTGTTTATGACAAGCTGCGTTATCTCGACCACACCATGGAGCGGGCGGGCAACCCGCAGGAACTCCGTCATCATGCGGCGCCGTCCGACACGGGCGCCTATGTCGGCTATTACGTCGGCGGCGGCGTTCGCTGCTCGAAGGTCGGGCACGGCCCCGGCCCGCATGACGGCACCTGGGGCTGGGACTATGCGGGCTGCCGACTGCACCGCTGCATCCAGCTCTTGTGGAGCGATCGCGGCCGCTACCAGGGTGGCACGGGCCAGTACAAGACCGACGGCCCGCGGCCCCGCGAACAGCTCAAGGAAAAGAAGGCCGAGGAGAAACGTGCCCAGGAAGGGCACGAGATCCACCATCCGGTCGAGCACATTGAACACTGAGCCGGTTTCCGAGCGTTCCTTGCCCGCGGCGCCTCTCCGACGCCGCAAATAGATACTCAACCCCGCGAAATGCGGGGTTTTTGCATTTCCGGGGTCTCGCTGAGACGAATAACAGCGGGTGTCAGAGACTTCTGAGTTCTACACTCCGGGCGACCGGCTCGCTCTCCGAGCCATGTCCCCGGCGGGGCCACTGCCTTCTGCCGCCGCACACCTGGACGGCGACCCGATTCTCTCAGCCGTTCGCAGCCCGGCGCGGATGCTGCGCGAAGAGCTGACGAATCTCCAGACCGCGTGCGAGCAGCCTTGGCATCGATTCGGAATCGAGCTTGTCGATACCGGGGCAGACCACCGCAAGCGAACCGTTCAACACGCGCAGCTCCCATTCCGGATGCTCGATCAGGTAGGTGAGCACCGGTTCAGGCAAGAAACAATCGGTCATGCGCGTCACATCGAGGGCATGCCCCTTGGACCGCAACACGTGGCCGCGAGCAAAGCGTTGCAGGAGTGTGCCGGTCTGATCGGCGTGGGAGTTGCCCTTGCTTTCGATGGCGAAGTCGGGCCAGTCGCTCAGGCCTTCCGGAAAGATCAAGAAGCCGCGCGACTCTCTCTTGCCGTAAGAAAGATAATGGATGAGCTGCATGAGGCCGCCCCCGTGAATGGGCGGCGGCTGATAGCAGGTGGCCAGGCACTCCTGCCCGTCGTGCGACACGCGGTAGACCAGCGGAAAGAGCTCGTTCATCCCTGCCAGGCCTTGCGGATTGCCACTCACGCCTTGCTCGATAAGCAGCAGGTGATGGACAGGCAGCAGCGTGTCGGCGCTGACGGCCTCGAGTCTGTCGACCTGAAGCTGTTCGCGCAAGGCCGCCACCACTTCGGGTGCAGGCCCCTGGTTTGAGAAGTCGCCGAAGGCGGCCAGGTAACCCATGACGCCGCCAACCACCACGCCCACGACCAGCGCAGGCAGAAATCCGTACTGCTGAGACCCCGTTACCGTGATGAGCGAGATCACAATGGCGGCGAGCAGTATGCCGGTGACGATCCTCATAGAGTTTCTTCCCTGTTTGCGATTAGAGGCCCTGCCTGGTGGTCGCCAGTAGTTACCGCTTGCGCTGTGATCCCTTGAGTGGAAGTGGCGAGCCGTGCTCTCGTCGCGCTTGTTGATGTCGCCGGCTTTCCGTCGTGCCTCGCCACACGGCCGCACACGCGCTGGGTTACCTCTGCCAACTCGAGTCGGACCAACGACGGCTCCCGACGCCAGGGCAGACAATGAAAGATACATGCGCTTGCATGCTTCTGCTCTCTTCTTGATGTCGGCTGCGATATACTTCGACGATTGCAGGGAGAGCGAACCGATTCTGGAAACAGCTCAACATAGCGAACCGCGCAGAATCTCTGACGGAAGCCGTTGCCACAGAGGTGGTTGCGTCCTTGCCCAGCGGGATCATGAAAAAAACCGTTGGATTCACCGACCAGCGGACATTCCTTATCAGGTGAGGAGCTTGGGCATGGATGAAAGGCACGACGAGTTCATCAGCCAGCTCACCGCGGCCCAGGCGGCGCTGTGGGCGTACGTGTATTCGTTGTTGCCCAACCATGTGGCCGCCCAGGACGTCTTGCAGGAAACGAACCTGACTCTCTGGCGCAAGGCGGGTGATTTTCGGCTCGGAACGAGTTTCTTGGCGTGGGCCTGCCAGGTGGCTTACTTCCACGTGCTCAGCCACCGTCGCAAGCTGCGCCGTGACCGGCTCGTCTTCGATGACGACGTGTTCGCCTACCTGGCCGAGCGGCAGGCAGATCGGGGCGTGGAACTCGGTGATCGGCTGACAGCCCTGCGTCGTTGCCTGGAGAAGTTGCCCGAGAATAGCCGGCGGCTGCTGCAAGAACGATATGCCGCGGGCGGTTCTGTGAAGGGCATGGCCGAGGAAAGCGGGCGGAGCAGCGCGGCCCTGTCGCAGCTGCTCTACCGCATCCGCGAGAAGTTGCTTCAGTGCATCGAGACCGCCCCGGCGGCCGGAGGCACCGCGTGACAATGCCAAATGAAGAGCTGCGCAGCCTGCTTCAGCGCCTCAGCGACGGCGACCTTTCCCCCCAAGAAGCCGAGCGTCTGAGCGCGCTGTTGCACGGCGACCCCGAGGCGTGCGAACTTTATCTCGATCATGTCACGCTGGAAGCACACCTGCATGGTGAGTTTGGCGGGCCCAGGCCGGGCAGCGAAGCACTGCCCGGGTTCCTCCAGCAAGCACAGCAGCCCGCCACGGCAGAGCGTCGCCACGGGTACCGTGGCCCGGCCTGGCAGACGCTGCATCTGGCAGCCGCTGTTCTGTTGGGAGCGCTGGGCAGCTTTCTATTGCTGCGCAACTCGCAGCAACCAGCGCCCGATCGGCCCGCGGTCGATGACCGTGCCACGGCCGACTGCGTAGCCACCCTGCTCTTTGCCGATGACTGCGAATGGCGTCGAGAGGAGAAACTGGTGGAGGGCCAGCGTCTCTGTGCTGGCCCGCTCCAGCTCGAGCGCGGGCTGGCCCTCCTACGCTTTGACGGGGGCGCGGCCGTCGTCGTCGAAGGGCCAACCGAACTCCAGCTCGAGTCGCGCGGCTCGGCGCGGCTGGCCAGCGGAAAAGTGACGGTCCGCGCGCCGGCCGTCGCAGCCGGTTTCACGATCCGCACCCCGGCGAGCGACGTCGTCGATCTGGGCACCGAGTTTGCCCTCGTGGTCGAGCGCGACGGCGCCACCGAGGTGCACGTGCTCGAGGGCGAAGTCGCCTATGCCAAGCCCGGTACGCCGCAAGAATACGCCGAGTTGCTGAAGGCCGGGCAGGCCATCCGCTATGACCAGGCGCGGGGGGAGTTGCCGCGCGTCGTGCCGCTCAATGCGCCGCGCTTCAACGAACTGCTCAGCCAGGCCAAGATCGGCCCGCGCGACGACCTGTTGCACACCCACGAAGGCTTCAACTCTCCGGTCGGGCTGCTGCCGCTCGACCAGGCCGACGGCGGGATCGGCTGGGCCGGGCCCTGGGGACCGACCCCCGGCACCAAGGCCGGCTACAAGGGCGATCTCACCATCGCCTTTGCCAAGCTGGACGTCCCCTGGCCCGTGCAGGGGGGTCGCGGCCC
>JBFWSD010000974.1:0-3546 GCA_050248575.1 Gemmataceae bacterium | reverse complement strand
TGCCCTGACGGTCGTCCGCGAGCGGCCGGGCCCGCACCAGCACGAGCTGGGCGGCCAGGATCTTCGCTCCGTTCGGCACGCTGGACAGATCGACGCGCATGAGCGGGCTGCGATGCCGCATGAACACCTCGTGCGTGGCGCTCTTGCCGCGGTTGTCGGTTCGCTCCAGGGTCATGCCGTCGGGACCGTGGCTTGACCAGTAAGCGTCCTGCCAGCCCTGAAAGACCTTGTCGGGCTGCGCGGGGTCGTAGCCCGCCGCGCCTGCGCGGAACACGGCCAGCACCGCGCCGGGATGCTTCTTCTTCAACTCGGCAAGCTGCTTCTTGAAGGAATCCTCCACCTGCTCACGCGTGACCGAAGCGGGCTTCTTCCAGCCCGGGGCCAGTTTCTTGCCCAGATCGCGGACTCCTTCCACCTCGAGATCGGTGCCCGCTACCTTGAAGAGCTTCGGCTTCGCCGGGGCCGTCGTCTCCTTCTTGCTGCTCAGGCGAATGTTGTCGACCCAGATGGTCTCGCCCGGCGTGGGTTTGTAGACGAAGATCTCGATGCTGACGACATCGCCCAGATCCTTGCCGTCCTCGAGCTTCCTGCGCACCGCACTCCAGCCATTGGGATGCAGTGCCGCGCTGATATGGTGCGTGCCGGGAGTGGCCAGGACGGTCTTGGCCCAGCGACTCACGGCGCCGTCGTAGCCCCCGCCGCGCCGACTCTTCTCTTGCATTACCTGGAAGCCGAGCAGACACGGTTTCGTCACGGTCACGTCGGCGTGGAAGGTCTCGAACTCGTCCCACACGGGCGGCACGCGCGTGCTGATCAGCGTGGGCCAGGTGCCGCCCGCGAAGGTGATCTTCAGGCTCTGCTTGCCTGAAGAAACGTGCTCGCTGGACAGCTCCGCGCGCGGGGCCGGTTCCTTTGTCTTGGCCCCTTCCAGTTCGAGCGGGACGAAGGCCTTCAGGTCGGCCTCGTTCTCGAAATCGAAGAGCTGCTTCTCGACCGAGGGTCTGGGATCGGCGGCCATCAACACAAAGAGCGAAACGAGCAGGATCGCGCGGGGCATGGTGGGCTCCTCGTTGTGGTTCAGATCAGTTCCTTGATCGGCGCACGGTCATCCAGGATGTAAATCGGCCGGCCGTTGTGATCCGGGAAGGTCATCTCCGGATCGATGCCGAGGAAGCGATAGATGGTGGCCAGCACGTGCTGCGGGCCGTAAGGCGTGGTGGTGGGCCGGGCGCCGCGGGCATCGGTGCCGCCGATGACCTGGCCCATGGGCATGCCGCCCCCGGCAAAGAGAGCATAGTTGGCTTCGGGCCAGTGATCGCGGCCCGCGTCGCTGCTGATCTTGGGAGAGCGGCCGAACTCGCCCCACATCACGACGAGCACGTCGCGGTCGAGGCCGCGCTCGTGCAGGTCTTCGATCAAGGTCGACAGCCCATGATCGACGCGCGGCAGCATCGGGCGCAGCTTGTTGAAGTTGTCGGAGTGCGTGTCCCAGCCCCCCTGGTCGGCGTCGAGAGTGATGACGGGCACGCCCGCCTCGGCCAGCCGCCGCGCTTGCAAGTAGGCGGCGGCCTGCTTGCCGTAACGATCGCGGACCCTGGGATCTTCACGGCCGAGGTCGATCGCCCGGGCCGCCTTCAATGCTTCGGCCAGGCTGGGCGCCCAGCCCACTTCATCGATGCGGCGTTCGGCCGGAGTGGGCTGCAGCTCGTCGATGCGCCGATCCAGCCCGTCCGCCAGCGCCGCGGCAGGATCTGCTTGCGCTGCAGACTTGCCGAAGTAAGACCACGCACCGGCACCGCCCAGGATGGTGAGCGAGACGAGCACGAGGGCCGCAACCTTGACGCGGGCCGCCACCATGCCGCGCACCACGGGATCGGCCAGTCCCAGCACCGCGGCGGGCACGTGGCCCGAGGCCGTGGCGATGCTGGCGGCAGTGCGGAGAGTGGCTTCCGCCAGCGCGGGGGGCAGCGCAGCGGACGCCGTTTGTTCCGCGAGACCCACCGCCAGCACGGCCGCGGGCAAGGTGACGCCACGCCGGCGCAAGCGTTGCCGCAGCAGCTCGCGACCCTTCTCCAGGCGCATCGACATGGAACCGGCGGGCCAGCCCAGCTCGCGGGCAGCCTGTTCGTTGGTCTTGCCTTCCAGGTAGCACAGAACCAGCGGGGCCCGATACTTGTCGGGGAGCTGGTTAAGCTCGTCGTCGATGACGCCGCGCAGCTCACGCAAACTGGCCCGGGTGGCCGGATCATGATCGGGCGGCACATCGGGATCGGTTCGGTCCATGTCGTCCGCCTGCCTTTCGAGGGCGTGCTGCCTGGCGGCGCGGCCTCGCGCCTTGAGGGCCACGCGATAAGCCACGCCGTAAAGCCAGCTGGCGAGGGAGCGTTCGCGATCGACCACGTGGGCACGCCGGACCAGCACCACGAAGACGGCCTGGAAGGCATCGTCGGCCTGATGGGAGTCGGGCAGCAGCCGCCGGCACACGGCATGGACCATGGGCCCGTGCCTTAGCAAGAGCGCGGCAAAGGCCTGGTCGTCACGCTGGGTGACAAAGCGTTCCAGGAGTAGTCGGTCGCTCAGATCGACCTGGCCCGGGGAACCGAGCAGGCTCCGCAGCCTTCGCACGACGCGAGCGAGTGGTCGCTGAGGCATGTCCCCCCTCGTCGAAGTCACCCTAGTATTGCCCGTAAGGTCACGGGCAAATGGGTTTTTTGGATTTTGGATCCTTGAAGAGACTAAATCGAGTATCCAAGATCCAAATTGGTGTGCTCATTTGCGCAATGAACACGGTAGTGCGAAAATCACAAGTCGTGTCCAACGTGGGCAATGCGTCAATCGCCCAGGTCCAAATCGGCAAAAGTGCGCAAACGATTGCGGTAACTTGTTTTCAGTATTGGAGATAGATCAACGGTTGCGACAGGCGTTGACACTGGTGCGGCTATCCGGATAACCAGAAGCCCGGCTTCTTGGATTCTCGCGAGCGAGAAAAACGCGGACAACGCCAGAAGCCGGGCTTCTTCTGCCCAGTGCGCGCCGACCTTTATCGGCGTCCATTGTGATCCTACGCCGGGCGAAGGAAATCTACGTGTCATGTTTGTCTGTCAGGTCGCCCGCGATTATGCGTAGCTTGATGACGGCGAAACCCCGTCTCTTCTGGCGGGTACTATTCGGTATGGGGGCGAGCGAGATCAGCACCGTGGAACTGCCTGCCGACAACTTTCCGGCCGTTGTTCCCGTGGACGAGCTGCCGCAAGTCATCGCGGTGGCAGAGCCGCAGCCCGCGCTGTGGCGGCGGGCCTGGAACGGGCTCGCTTCCGTCTGCGAGTGGCTCTTCGGCATGCTCATGCTGATCGTGGGCCTGGCCGTGCTGGCGTCGATCCCGATCCTCGGTTTCATCAGTCTCGGCTATTTGCTGGAGGCAGGGGGGCGGGTGGCCCGCTCCGGGCGGATCCGCGACGGCTTTTTCGGCATGCGCCCGGCGGCCCGCGCGGGCAGCATCGTCATCGGGTCGTATGTGATGCTGTTGCCCCTCCGGCTGGTTTCCTC
>JBFWSD010000973.1:0-3556 GCA_050248575.1 Gemmataceae bacterium | reverse complement strand
CGGGCTGCCCACATTGACTGCTTCGGGTCCAACCTTCTGCACGAACAGCCCGCTTGGCGGCGGCGGCTGACTCGACCTCACCGGTTCATTCGTCGTGTTCTCGGCGGGCTGTCTCTGTGTCGTGAAGTCATCTTCTGGCAGTGGATAAACAGGTGGCGTACTCGTGTTGGCTGGCTCGTACGCAGGCGTCACAGGATTGGCGACAGGCGCCGGCGCCGCTTGATAACGCGTCTCGCTGGCGGTCGGTGTTCCGCTCGGCGGCCCCCAGTTCGCCGGTGCCGGCGGCGCATAGGTCGGAATAGGCTGATTTGAAGGAGTTGTCGCCAGCCCATCATCGGGAATCGGCACGATGGGCCGATAACTCCGCGGCGGCGCCGGCGGCGAATTCGGATCATACGAATTCGAATTACCGTAGCTCTGCAAGGGCGGCGGCGGCGGGATCACCACGCGTCGCTGGCTGGGTGATGGAAAAGCATCGTTTGACAAGGGCGGCGGCACATCCGGTGCTCCGACGGGCAGAGGCTGATAATCGCCCGTCTGCGCCTGGACCCAACCAGGCCAGAGCCCTGCCAGCACCAGGAATGTGCTCAACCACTTGCGCACGCCAACCACTCCCCCTCTACTCCATTTGCCCGGCCTGCCCGTCTCTCCCCCGATGACGGGCAACTCATGGCTTCGTTTCTTCGTCCCGCACCTTGTAGTGCCCGCGCACCTTGTCGGCGGGATACTTGCGAGCGTTCTTGACGATCTTGGCCCGGATGGCCTCGCTCAGGTCGATGTCGAGAGTGTAACTCAGGGTGAGCAGGTAACAGGCGACATCGGCCAGTTCGTCGGCCACCTCTTCCTTCTGCTTTGGATCGTCGGCGAGGCGTTGCGAGGCCGCGCCGTCAATCCAGAGAAAGTGCTCCATCAATTCGGCGGCCTCCACAGCCAAGCCCATGCTCAGGTTCTTGGGCGTGTGGAAGGGCTGCCATTCGCGTTCGGCGGCAAACTGCCGCACGGCTTCCTTCAATTCCCCGAAGGTCGTGCTGCTGTCAGGCATGGTGCAATCTCTTGGTGATAACCGCCCAGCTGCATCTCTCCGGTCGCTCACGCTTCCGGCTCGGCAAGACCGGACACCGATCCCCCGATCGGTCCAGCCATCATCAACACAGTGCAGGCGGAAGGGAAGGGACTATAGCGTTGTCTTGCGGGGTGTCAAGAGCAGTGGCCAGTTGCCAGTGGCCAGTTGCCAGTTGCCATTTTCGTCGGTCCCAGGGAGTACGTCCCTGGCTGACGGGTAACCGACCCTACTGGCCACTGCTGTTCTCTCGCTGGCCCGTTTTTGCTACATTTCCACCCAGAGGAATCGACCATGGCCAAGAAGAAAAACACAGATGATGGCATCCAGGTGATTTGCCGCAACAAACGGGCGTTTCACGAGTATGCCATCCACGACACCCTGGAATGCGGGCTGGTCCTCACCGGCACCGAGGTGAAAAGCCTGCGCGAAGGGCAGGCCAGCCTGGAAGACTCCTACGCCAAGATCGATGACGGCGAGGTCTGGCTGATCGGCAGCGATATCCCCGAGTACTCGATGGGAAATCGCATGAACCACAAGCCGAAGCGGCCCCGCAAGCTGCTCTTGCACAAGCGCGAGATCGGCAAGTTCGCCGGCAAGGCCTCCGAGCGGGGCTACACCCTCGTCCCGCTCCGCATGTACTTCAAGGAGGGCCGCGCCAAGGTTGAGATCGCCGTGGCCCGCGGCAAGCAACTGCACGACAAGCGCGAAGCCAAGAAAAAAGCTGACGCCAACCGCGAGATCAAGCGTGCCCTGTCGGACCGAAGAAGGAGCTGACCACAGAGACAGAGGCGGTCATCAGGATATCGCCATTCTCGTTTCCACGGAGGGAAACGGTGCACATCGCCGCGCTGGTCGAAGGGCCGAATCATGTCTGCTGCCGCTATCGAGTGGCGGCATTCCGCGCTGCCTTCGAAAAGGCGGGCCACTCTCTCACTCTGATCCCTTATCCGCGCCGCCCGTGGGGCTGGTTCGGACTCACTCGTCAGCTTGCCAACGTTGACATTGTCATCATCCAGCGCAAGCTGCTGGCGAGCTGGCAACTCTATCTCTTGAAACGGCAGGGCCGCCGCGTGGTCTTCGACTACGACGACGCGGTTTTCCTGCGCGACTCCTATCATCGCCATGGTGTACACAGTTCGAGCAGGCTGCGACGCTTCGCCCACGTGGTACGAAACGTCGATGCCGTGACGGCGGGCAACGACTTCCTGCGCGAGCAGGCTGTGCCCTTCATCCCCGCCGATCGCGCCGTCGTCATTCCAACCTGCGTCGAGCCAGACAGCTACCCGGTCGCGGATCATGCGAACAGCGACGTGGCCGAGCTGGTGTGGATCGGTTCGTCGAGCACGCTGAAAGGGCTCGAAGCGATTTGCCCGCTGCTTGAAGAAGTAGGCTGCCGCGTGCCCGGCGTGTGCTTGAAGCTGGTCTGCGATCGGTTTTTGAAGCTGAAACATCTGCCCGTGCGCGCGGTGCCCTGGTCGGAAGCAGGCGAGGCCGCGGCGCTCGCATCCGCCGACATCGGCATCAGCTGGCTGCCCGACGACGACTGGAGCCGTGGCAAATGCGGGCTCAAGGTGCTTCAGTACATGGCCGCCGGCTTGCCCGTGGTTGCCAACCGAGTCGGTGTGCAATCAACGATGATCCGCCACGGCGAGACGGGCTATCTGGCCAGCAATGCCGACGAATGGGTGCGGGCCATCACGTTGCTGGTGCGCGATCGTGATAGGCGCCGGCGCATGGGCCAGATGGCCCGTCGCTACGTACAGACGATGTACAGCGTCGCCAGCGGCGCGCAAAGCTGGCTCTCACTTCTCGAACGACTCGAGCCAGCCCGGCGCCAGAGCGCCTGACACGGAACAGACCACGGGGAGGGCTTCCATGCATCGATTGATTTCTGTTGCCACCGGAGAGCTGCACTGGCAGATTGCCCCGGAGTATCGCGAGTTGTTGCTGGACCACGACGGGCTGCGTCTCGACGACTGGCTACAGAGCGGCCACGCTCGCATCGCCAAGGACGGGCCCCATCGCACCGTCTATCATGTCGTGCTGCCCGAGCTCGATTGTTACGTGAAGCGCAATCGCGTACACGACACGCGCGCTTATCTGAGGCAACTGGACCGCCCGGCCAAGGCGCGCATCGAGTTCGATCATGCGCTGCTGATCGCGGGCCGCGGCATCGACACCATCACGCCGCTGGCCGTGGGCGAAGCCCGCTCGGCCAACGGGGACAGCTTCCTGGTCACGCGCGGGCTGCGCGATACCACGCCGCTGGGTGATTTCCTCGAACAGCAGCTGCCCGCTCTTGGTGCGGAGCGTCAGCCACGCATTCGTCAGCGCCTGACACACGAGCTGGCGAGACTGCTTGCCCGCATGCACGAAGCGGGCATTCGCCACGACGACCTGCACCCGGGCAACTTCCTGGTACGCCTCGACGACAATGACGATCCTTCGCTCTTCCTGATCGATTTACACGCCGTCAAGCTGGGCCCGCGGCTC
>JBFWSD010000972.1:0-3561 GCA_050248575.1 Gemmataceae bacterium | reverse complement strand
TTTCCCATCGACACACACCGTTGGCACCTGGGATATCCAAATTGGAGGGAACATGGCGAGCGAAATCAAAAGCCCGGTAATGAACGGGGCTCAGCAACATACAACGCCCAAGGCGCTGACTAACCGAGACTGGTGGCCGAACCAGTTGAACCTGAAGATCCTGCACCAGAATCTGCCCGAGTCCAAGCCGCTCGGCAAGGACTTCAATTATGCCGACGAGTTCAAGAAGCTCGACCTGAATGCCCTGAAGAAGGACATCGAAGCGGTGATGACCACCTCGCAAGACTGGTGGCCCGCCGACTACGGCCATTATGGCCCGCTGTTCATTCGCATGGCCTGGCACAGTGCCGGCACGTACCGCATCGCCGACGGCCGGGGCGGCGGCTCTTCCGGCGCGCAACGGTTCGCGCCTCTGAACAGCTGGCCCGACAACGTCAGCCTCGACAAGGCGCGGCGGCTGCTCTGGCCGGTCAAACAGAAATACGGCAACAAGATCTCCTGGGCCGATCTGATGATCTTGACGGGCAACTGTGCCCTCGAATCGATGGGCTTCAAGACGTTTGGTTTCGCGGGCGGACGTGAAGACGCCTGGGAGCCGCTGGAAGACATCTACTGGGGCCCGGAGAGCGAGTGGCTGGGCGACAAGCGCTATACGGGCGACCGGGTGCTGGAGAATCCCCTCGGCGCCGTGCAGATGGGCCTCATCTACGTCAACCCGGAAGGGCCCAACGGCAAGCCGGATCCGCTCGCGGCCGCCCGGGACATTCGCGAGACATTCGGCCGCATGGCCATGAACGACGAGGAGACGGTGGCCCTCATCGCGGGCGGCCACACCTTCGGCAAGGCTCATGGCGCTGCCGATGCCGCCAAGTATTGCGCTCGCGAGCCCGAAGGCGCCGACCTGGTGGAACAGGGTTTCGGCTGGCGAAACTCCTTCGGCACGGGCAAGGGGGGCGACGCCATCACCAGCGGTCTCGAAGGCGCCTGGACCACCAACCCGGTGAAGTGGGACAACGGCTTTTTCAGCAACCTGTTCGGCTACGAATGGGAATTGATCAAGGGGCCGGGCGGCGCGTGGCAATGGACGCCGAAGGACGCGGCGGCCAAGGACACCGTGCCCGATGCACACGATCCGAAGAAGAAGCACGCTCCCATGATGTTCACCACGGATCTCGCCTTGAAGTTCGACCCTGCCTATGCACCGATAGCCAAGCGTTTCCACGACAATCCCAAGGAGTTCGCCGACGCCTTTGCCAGGGCGTGGTACAAGCTGATTCACCGCGACATGGGGCCGGTCTCGAGGCTGCTTGGCCCGTGGGTGGCCCCGCCGCAACTCTGGCAAGACCCTGTCCCCGCTGTCGATCATGAGTTGATCGGCGACCAGGAAGTTGCGAGCCTCAAGAGCAAGATCCTGGCCTCCGGCTTGTCGGTGTCGCAGCTGGTGACCACGGCGTGGGCCGCGGCAGTCACGTTCCGTGGCTCCGACAAGCGGGGCGGTGCCAATGGCGCCCGCATCCGTCTGGCGCCCCAGAAAGACTGGGACGTCAATCAGCCCGCCGAGCTTGCCAAGGTGTTGCAGGCGCTCGAGAAGATCCAGAAGGAATTCAACAGTGCGGGCGGCAAGAAGAAGGTCGCGCTGGCCGACCTCATCGTGCTGGGTGGCTGCGCCGCCGTCGAGGCCGCCGCGAAGAAGGCCGGCCACGACGTCAAGGTCCCCTTCGCCCCGGGACGCACCGATGCTTCACAGGAGATGACCGACGTCGAGTCCTTTGCCGTCCTCGAGCCAACCACCGACGCCTTCCGCAACTACGTTCAGAAGGGGCAAGGCGTTTCGGTGCAGGACCAGCTCGTCCTGCTCATCGATCGCTCTCAGCAACTGACGCTGACCGCGCCCGAGATGACGGTCCTGGTGGGCGGCATGCGCGTCTTGAAGACCAATCACGGGCAGACCGATCTGGGCGTCTTTACCAAGCAGCCCGAGGCGCTGACCAACGACTTCTTCATCAACCTGCTCGACATGGGCACCGAGTGGCGGAAGACCAAGGACGAGGCCGTCTTCGAGGGCTGCGAGCGCAAATCGGGCCAGGTCAAGTGGAAGGCCAGCCCGGTCGACCTCGTTTTCGGCTCGAACTCTCAGCTTCGCGCCATCGCCGAATACTATGCCTGCGAAGACGCCAAGAAGACGTTCGTGCAAGACTTCGTGGCGGTGTGGAACAAGGTGATGAACCTGGACCGCTTCGACCTGGCCGTGAAGAAATAGCGAGCCGAAGCGCTCGTCTTGCCCGGTGCAGAGCCTCGTGCGGGGAGAATCGCCCCGCACGAGGCTCTGTGTGTTTTCGCGTTGGCATTTCGAATTCTACATGTCGTTTTTGCTTGGTCTGGCGCGGCAGCGTGTGCGATAGTATCGTGACAACCTTTGGGGATCGATTCGATGAAGGAACGAAAATTCGAGTTGCACCTGCCCGGCTTGCTCAAGGTGCTTGCCGAACACCTCTACTCATCCAAAAAGGTCGGCATTCGCGAGCTGATCCAGAACGCGCACGACTCTTGCATGCGGCGGCGACTGGAAGAGAAGGACCCCGATTACCAGCCGCGCATCACGCTGTCGATGCAGCCCCGCCAGCGCACCGTCACCATTGCGGACAACGGTAGCGGCATGACCGAGGACGAGATCGTCAGCTACCTGGCGACGATCGGCCGGGGCTACACGCGTGAGATGCGCGAGCGGCTGGCGTCGGCCTGCGACGATGACGACGCCCAGCTGATCGGGCAGTTCGGCCTCGGCTTCCTGAGTGCCTTCTTGCTTGCCGAAGAGGTCAAGGTGCTGACGCGCTCGTACCGGGGCGGCCCGGGCTGGCAATGGCAGGCGCGCGGCGACGAACATTACGAACTCACCGAGGCCAAGAAAGCCGCGGTCGGCACGTCGGTGTGGCTGCGCGTGAAGCCCGCCGCCTCGTTCATCTTGCAGAAGCAGAACTTGCTCGACGCCGTGCGCGGCTTCGCCGATTTTCTGCCCGTCCCCATTCACTGGCAAGAAGATGCCGAACCGCTCAACCTGTGCGAGTTCCCGTGGGAATCGGACGATCCCGACGAGGCCACGCGGCAGTTCATTCGTCGCGTCTTCCAGGAGAAGGACCCCTTGCTGGTGTTGCCCTTGCGCGAGGGCAAATTTCGTCTCGATCACGACGCCATCCGCGTGCCGATGAACGGCTTCCTGTTCGTGCCCTCGAACTCGGTCGCCTCGGTGCGCGAGTATGGCGACATGCGCGTCTACATCCGCCGCATGCTGATCAGCGAGCGGCAGCAAGAGTTGCTGCCGCCGTGGGCGCGGTTCGTGCAGGGAGTGATCGACAGCCCGGTGTTGCAGCCCACGGCCTCGCGCGAAGACGTGCATCAGGACGATCGCTTCGAGATGGTGCAACAGGCGGTGGAGGAACAGCTCAGCGCCGGGCTGAAACAGTTTGCCCGCCGCGATCCGGCAGCCTGGAAGCACCTGGTGCGCTGTCACTCGGACCTGATCGTCGGCTGGGCCATCAAGGACGCCGACTTCTTCGATCAGGT
>JBFWSD010000971.1:0-3568 GCA_050248575.1 Gemmataceae bacterium | reverse complement strand
CAAGGTAATCAAGCCCCCGATCGCTGCTTAGGCGAGGCTAACGATTGGAGTTAGAAGCCCCAAATAAAATCATGCTGGCTTTTCTGTCAGCCGATATTACAAGTGCAGGCGATATTATCGGCAAAGTCGACGACCTCGGCAGGCTTCGGAGTTCTCGATGAGATTCGGTTCTCTACTGGCGGCGCTGGCCCTGTTGCAGGCGGGCTGCCAATCATTTCCGGCGTCTTGCAGCTTGCCGCAGACCGACTTTGCGCGGCTGAGTCTCGCCCCTGCTTCGCTCAAGATGGATGCCGCGCCCAGCACCTTGCCCGCCCCCGAGCATCACTGCTGGGATGGCTGCAAGTCGGACAAAGGCCCCAAGACCTTGCTGGCCTGGTCCGAGCACAAGAAGAAATGCAAGAACGGCAACGGCGACAATCAGGATGACGAAGAAGCTGACGACGAGGACGAGGAGGAGGACGATACGATCGTCACCGACCGCCCGGACTTCACGGAGGCCACCACCACCGTGGGCCGGGGCCGCATCCAGCTCGAAGCCGGCTACACCTACTTCCACGACGATGAGGACGGTACGCTCTCGCAATTCCATTCCTATCCCGAGATGCTCTGGCGTATCGGTATGTTCGCCGACTGGTTCGAGCTGCGGCTGGGCTGGAACTTCGGACACGAACGTGAACGCACGGGCGGCATCGGCACGGGGCGTTCCGGCAGCGAGGACCTCTATCTGGGCTGCAAGCTTGCCCTTACCGAGCAGCAAGGAATCTGCCCGGAAATGGCGCTCATCCTGCAGATGACCGTGCCCACGGGCTCGAACAACTTCTCCGCCGATGAAGTGCATCCGGGCTTCAACTTGCTCTACGGCTGGGACGTCATCCCCGACCTGATCTCGATGGCGGGCTCGACGCAGATGAATCGCACGCGTCCCGGCGAGGGGGTGTTGCAGTTTCCCTTCGAGGTCGAGGCCGGCCCGGACGACGGCAACCGGCATTCGTTCCTGGAGGTGGCCCAGTCGTTCACGATCGGTTACACGCTCACCGCTGTCCTTGGCGCCTACACCGAGTGGTTCGCGTTGTTCCCGCACAGCAGCACGGATCCCGAAGTTGGCCCCGAGTACTACTTCAACGGCGGATTCACCTACCTGGTCACGAACAACTTTCAGCTCGATATTCGCGCCGGCGTCGGGCTCAACAAGCATGCGGACGATCTGTTCGCCGGCAGCGGTTTCTCGGTGCGCTATTGAGTGAGGGCATGACTCCACGACAACGAGCACGGCGACAGGATGGGCGGCGGGCACGCCACGCTCTGTGCTGGGGCGTTGCGGCCCTCGTCGCGTGCCTGCTTGGCCTGAACGCACTCATGGAACGCTGGCATCCAGACGAATTCGACCTGGTTTATGCACGACGCAGCGAAGCGTTGAAACAGCGCCGGCACGAGCACCCGGGCAGCCCGGTGGTCCTGGTCATGGGCAGCTCGCGCGTCGCCATGGGCTTTGCCCCCGAATGGCTCGAAGAGGCCGACGGCTCCGGCCAGCGGCCACTGATCTTCAATTTCTCGCGGTTCGGTCAAGGGCCCAAGCTGCACCGGATCACCATGCAAAGACTGGCCCGCGACGGGCTGCTGCCCGACGCCTTCGTGCTCGAACTCATCCCCTCGCATCTCTACAAGGAAGGGGACCCGTTCATCATCGGCAGCCTGGGCACCTTCGATCTCGAGACGGCGCACCGCTACATGCCGCTCCACCGCCTGCTGCGTTATCATTGCGAGCGCCGCCTCGAGCTCGTCACGCGCTATCCGCAACGACTGCTCGGCCTGCGCGACTCTCCCGTCGATGGCGAGGGGCACTTCAACCGGCTGGGCGGCTATGCCGATCTCGAGGAGAGCATCTCCGCCGAGGAACGCCGCACTCGCATGGCCCAGACCTATCGTTACTATTACAAGCCGATGACCGAGTTCCGCATCGCCCCCGCATCCGACCGGGCTCTGCGCGATTGTCTCGCGTTCTGCCAGTCCCGAGGCATCAAGGTCGTATTGTTGCTCACTCCGGAAGGGACCACGCTGCGCAGCTGGTATGCACCCGGGGCCGACCAGATGATGGCCGACTACTTTGCCGCCTTGCAGCGCGACTACCAGTTCCAGCTGGTCGATGGCCGGAACTGGCTGGCCGATCACGAATTCTACGACGACCACCACATGCTGCGGGGCGGCGCCGAGACCTTTACCCACCGCCTCGACCGCGAGGTGCTCGCCAACCTCTTTGGCGTCCCGGACGATCAACGCCTGGTCAACAAGTAGGCAAGCCCACCCGCAGCAGGGTCATGGCGCGTCGGGCAGCTCATGTTCCCATGCCGCCCGCGGGAGGCACTAGCCCAACAGCGTTTCTCCACTCATGGTGTCTTCCATGGTGGGCGGGGGCTGCCCGGACTCCACTTCTGTCAGGATACCCCGGGCAAGCAGCCACAGCTCGTGCTCACTCTCGAGGTGTTGCCGTACCGTGCTCCGGTACGCAGGGTCCGCACAGTGCAGGGTATGCAGCAACAGCCAGCACTGCATATGATCGCAGACCGCCAGAGCCGGCGTCAGCTTGTCCAGAAGATGAGGGATTGCCTCGCTGGCCTGCGGGCCAAAGGCCGCCAGTGCTCCTGCAGCGTGCTGGATCGCCTCGCTACGTGTTGCTTGCCGCAAGAAGGCGGTCAGTTCGGGAACCACAAGTTCAGGGCGGCTGCCGATGTCGCCCAGGGCACGCGCAGCAGACAGCCGCGTGTTGAACTCGCCGCGCCAGAGTGCGTCGACCAGTCGGGGCAGTGCGGACTCGGCCTGCTTGCCCAGGTGCCCGAGAGCGATGGCGGCTTCTGCCTGCACGTCGCCGTCGCGATCGACCAGGCACTCCTGCACCGCGTTCACGACGTCCGTGGCGGCGAGCTGGTGCTCGGCGATGTCCCAGAGCGTGGCCAGGCGGATACCCGCTTCGCGCGCGCGTAGCAATTCGACGGCCTGGACCGCGTCTGGGGGCACGCGCTTCTCGCCGGCATTTTCGGGATGAAAGAGAGTTTGCCCATTGTTTTGCAGGTAGCGCAGGCCGGCCTGCATCGGATTGGCCGCATCGGGACGCAAGTAGCGGGCCCAGGCAGGGCTGGACTCCTCCCGAAAGAAGGCGAACAGCGCGAAGGCATAGCCGAAAATCCGCGCGGGCAAGTAGCCCTGTCTCGACATCGACCACCAGCTGATGTGCCCCGCGCGTTCGGTCTTTGACTGCACCGTTGCGTTAGCCAGAAAGATCCCGGTGCCGAGAAAAACAGGCAACAGATCGGTGACCCTCATCTCCCTCGAAGGATTCTGGAAAGAAATCGGCGGTGGGCAACACCACCCGGGCATTGACCAGCGTGTCGATGCCAAGCTGATCCGCGAGCCAGCGCAGGCGCAGCTCGGTCCAGGTCTTTTCGCGTGTGTCGAGCGGGCACTTCGCGGAAAACCAGCCAAGCATGGGGCCACTCCTGACGGTGAAGCCGTTTACTTGATCGTCGCCCACTTGTCCTTCATGAACTTCAGCCCCTGGGTGTAGACCTCGGCG
>JBFWSD010000970.1:0-3568 GCA_050248575.1 Gemmataceae bacterium | reverse complement strand
TTCACCACGGCCGACTATGAGGCCGCTCTGAAGGATGAACTCGACCGCCTGCACGCCGCCGGGCAACTTGACGAGGAACAACTGGACCAGCTCGCGACGACCACGGTTTGTCTCTTGCCCGCCAAGCCGCCCGTCACCTGAGTTGCTCAGGAAACAAGCAGGCCCGGGTTCTCACCCGGGCCCGCAACGTTTCTCGGCAGAGATCGAAACTCAGTCCTGCAACGAAGCCACGACGACGTTCTCGCCGTGATGCTGCTCGAAGTACTCCTTCAGCACGGACGTTTCCTTGCTGGTCTTGGGTACCACGCCAATGGCGACACCGCCGTGCTTCAGTGCGTCCTCGTAGGCCCTGGCATTCGACTCGGGAATGCCGAGCCCGATGAGGGCTCCGACCAGGCCGCCCGTGACCGCGCCGGCGCCGGCGCCGGCGAGGCCAGCGACCATCGCGCCGGCGACCACGATGCCGAGCCCGGGCACGACGATGCTGGTGCCCAGCGCGGTGATCACGCCGACCGCGGCGCCCACAGCCGTCCCGAGCACGCCGCCGGCAGCCAGCCCTTCGTCCATCTTCGAGCCAGCCTTGGTGATCTCCCGTTCCTCGTCGCGGAAGCGGGCCAGCGTCCGGTCCGACATCAGCACGTTGATGTCGTGCGTGTCGTAGCCGCGCGCCCGCAGCCAGTCGAAGGCGATATTGGCATGCATGCGATCGCGGAAGACCGCGGTAACCATCTCTTCAGGTCGTTTGTTACTCATGATGAACTCCTTGTTATGAACTCCTTGTTCTTGGAGGGGGATCGGCGCTGCCCTTCACGATGAAGGCGCGCGTCCTGACCAGAAAGGATGCAAGCTTCGTGCCGGACAAGAACGACCTGGGCGAGTGAGTAACCACCCGCGCCATGGGCAGCACGTTGCCTTTGACTACCGCGAACGGTCACCGGCACATCACTTGCTCCCTTCAGAATGCGTCGCCTTTCTTTCCGAGACTAGAAGCACAGGAGGCCTTACATGTTGACAACACTCATCGTCCTGTCCGCGCTGGCGGCTGGCCTGGCCGGGCAAGATCAGCCCAAAGACGTGCCCAGTGCGAAGACTCCCGCGCGCACCGACCTGAACTTCCTGGTCGATGCCGGTGTGTTGATTCATGCAACCAGCCAGTACAGTGCGCTGGCCAATGAACGCGCCACTCCCAACGTGGAGAAGTTTGCTGCGCAGGTGGCCGAAAGTCACCAGCAGATGCAGAAGAGATTGGCAGCCGCCATCAAGGATCAGAATGTCGGCGTCGCGGCCGGTACCGAAAAGGTCACCAAGGAGGAAGTGAAGCGTCTGCGCGAGCTCGAGGGCAAGGCCTTCGATCGCGCCTATCTGGCACGCATGGTCACCGACCATCGCAAGCTCATCGAGCTTTGCGAGAACCAGGTCAAGAATGGCAAGGACGCCGAACTGTCGGCGTTTGCAGAGTCAATCCTGCCCGGGCTGCGCAAGCACCTGGAGACTGCCGAAGGGCTGAGCAAGGACCGCTGAGCCGTCTGACCGGCCGGCGGCGTGCGCGTCTGCAGAGAACACCCGCTCTTGCTCTCGCGCCGCGCACGCACCGGCTCGCCCATTCCTCTCCGCCACTGCATGCGCTTTCCCCGTTCGTAATCCTCCTTTTGCCAATTCGTAAAGAAACCTGGGCCAGGCTGCGGTGTATACTTGGCCTTGTCTGATGTCTGCTACCCCCCTGCATCCTCCCACCCTCAGGAGTCTAGCCATGAGAGCTCGCAACTTGCTCGCACTCCTCCTCGCGGCCGCTCTTTTCAGCTCGGCCTCGTCGCAGGAGCAGAAAGAGAAGCTGTATCTCGATCCGATCAACGTCGCCCCGCCGCACATCAAGACCGACAAGTCGGTAACCTACGACTACGACATCGTCTATGTGCGGGCGCCGCGCTTTGGCGATGACGGCCGCACGCGCTGGACCGAGATTGCCCACCCGGCCCTCATGGATCCGGGCGCTGACCTCATGCTTCTGCATCCTGATGGCACTGAAGAGCTGCTGGTACCGGGCGGCGCTGACGGTTCCGTGACCGATCCCTTCGTCAGCCTCGACGGTGAATGGGTTTTCTACTCCCATATCAAGGGACTGAAGGGCACCAGCCAGCACGGCAAGATGCCCAGTGAAGGGGCCGATATCTACAAGATCCAGTTGAAGACCAAGAAGGTAGTCCGACTCACCTTCCAGCAATACGAGCCCAACACGGGCGCTGCCGACTGGTCGAAGGACTTCCGCACCGCGGAAAAGGGCAAGGCGACCATCAATCATGGCGTGCTGAACATGGGGCCGTGCCCGCTGCCCGGCGGCAAGCTGGTGTTCACGAGCAGCCGCAACGGCTTCCGCCCGCCGAAGCATCCGTCTCCCTGCCAGCAACTCTTTGTGATGAACGACGACGGCACGAATCCCGAGTGCATCGGGCACCTCAACCTGGGCATGGCCTTGCATCCTGTCGTGCTCAAGGATGGCCGCATCATGTTCAGCTCCCTCGAATCGCAAGGGTTGCGCAGCAGCATCATGTGGGGGCTGTGGACCATTCACCCCGATGGCACCAACTGGGGTCCGATGGTCTCGGCGTTTCTGCCCGGCGAAGGGGCACCCAACGCCTTTCACTTCCAGACCCAGCTTTCCGACGGCACGATCGTCGCGGAAGAGTACTACAACCAGAACAACAATGGTTTCGGCACTTACATGAGGCTGCCTCCCACACCCCCCGCCGGGCAAGCCGCGTTCGGGCCCGGTTACATGCGCGATGACCGCAACAAGGGCATCCGCTTCGGCCGCCACGACAATGGCAAGGGACAGTACAGCCGCTTCCCGTTCATGCCGACCGGCGTCGAATCGTTGACCCGGTTTGCCCACGCACACGACAGTCCGGCCAATGCGTCCACGCGGGGCAAGAAAGATTCCACCGGCGTGGGCAAGGTCACGCACCCGTCAGCCGCACCCGACAACCATTTGCTCACCATCTGGTCCCCCGGGCCAGCAAATCACCAGTACAAGCATCCCCCCGAAGTCGACGGCGGCATCTACCTCATCAAGAAGGGCGCCGCCATCGACGAGCCGGGCCAGATGTTGCTGATCAAGAACGACCCGAAGTACAACGAGCAGTGGCCCCGCGCCGTGGTGCCTTACAAGCGGATTTACGGCATCGATGCGCCGGCCACCATCAAGCCGGTTGCCAACGACGGCAGCCTCTCGAAACACCTGCCCGCAGGAACGCCGTTTGGGCTGGTCGGCACCTCCAGCATGTATAAGCGTGAGAGCTATCCCAATGGCGGCGTGCCCGAAGGCTCGGTCACGGCCACCTTCGTGGACGCGCGCGACCGCGATGGCTACGCCGGCCTGGATCCCTTCAACACCTCGGAAAACGGCGCCTCGCTCAACTGGGTCAACCAGGGGGCTGATGCCGGCAGGTACTCGAACAGCGACATCCACGCCATCCGCATCCTGATCGAGGAACCGACCACGGATCGACATGGCAGTTTCAAGCCGGGCCGGCTGTTCTATAGCCACGCCCGCGAACGCCTCCGCATTCTG
>JBFWSD010000969.1:0-3570 GCA_050248575.1 Gemmataceae bacterium | reverse complement strand
CTCGACGAGCCCGATGAGAGCGGCACCAGCTCGGTGCTCAGCCCGCGTGTGATCAATGCACGCTCGGCGGCCTTCTTGCTCGAACAGGCAGTTCAGAACGGGGCCAACCAGGACAATGTCGCCTTGCTGCTGGCCCGGGCCAGGCAGCAGCTGGGGGAATTGCCGGCAGCACGTGAGGCCCTGCTGCGCATTCCGCGTCCCGATGTCGGCGTTTGCTTGCAACTCGGGCTGCTCTCGCTGCGCGAACTGGCGGTCGGCTCGCCGGGCAAGCTCGCGCAAGCGGAGGCCGACTTCGAACGGGCTCTCGCCTTGCCGATTCATTCCGAGAGCGAGCGCCGCTGCCGCCTGGCCGCCCACTTCAACCTGTTCATGATCCGCCTGGCCCAGAACAAGCTGCCGGCGGCCGCCGAGATCTTGCCCGCTTTGCTCGACCAGACCACCGACGCCGACCAGTTGCGCCTGGGCACGCGCCTGCAAACTCTTTTGCAAGCCTGCCTGACCAGGCAGCAGGATCCGCAGTTGCTGGCAACGCTGGCCGGCATGAGCGAGGAAGAAGAAAGTGTCTTGCTGCAGCGGCTGCGCAGTGTCGGCAACCTCGACGTGGTGCAGCCCCTCTTGCGTAGCTTGCTGGCGGCGCGGCCGGTCAGTCTGCCCGTGCGCGGGGCAGCCTTCGAATGCGACCTGCTGCGCGCCAAGCAACTGCTCGATCGCTGTCAGCCGATGCCCGCGGCCCAGCTCTTGTCGAGTGCTTCGAGCGTGGCCGGTCTGGCGCCGGCCGTGGAAGCGGTCCTCTTCAACCTGCTCGGTTGCTGTTCGTCGCTCGCGCAGGACTTCGATGCGGGCACCCAGTATTTCTTGCTCGCCCTCGAGCAGACGCCGCACGACCCCCGGATCTTGCAGAACCTGGCCCTTTCATACGAACTGGCCCGCCGCCATGCCCGGGCGGACAAGGCGTGGGACCGGTTCCTCGATCGTATCGATGCCCGCATTCCCGCACCGAAGGGGCATCCCGACTATCACCAGCAGGTTGCCTTCTCCTGTTTGACGCGGCTGGCCCAGCGTTACTACGATCAGGAAACCTGGGCCACGGCCCTCGACTATTTGCGGCGGGCCTACGAGCTGCGCCCGGATGATCCCGATGTGCTCGAGCGGCTCTTCCATGTTTACAACCAGCTCAAGCATTTTGCCGATGCCCGGGCCATTCTCGATCGGCTGCGGCGGCAGCGTGCTGATCTGCCGCACTTCGAGCTCTACGAGCTCGAATTGATGGAAGTGAAGGGCCCGGACGACCTGGATAACTACTTGACGGCCCTGGCAAGCATCTTGCAGCGGCACCTGGGGGATGCGGCGGTTTCCGACCGTGGTCGGGCTCTGCTGGGCCATGTCCTCGAGTACATTGCCAACCTGGGGCGTCAGTATCGTGAACAGCTCGACAAGACCACCCGCTCGCTGGAACGATTGCCCAGCTACCAGATCAACTGGCCCGAGGTGCATCGCTTCTTGCGCGAGCTGCGTGGCAACTTCAAGAAGATCGGGCGGCTACTGGATCGCTGCCAGGCGCTGCCGATCGTGACCGATGTGCATCAACGCCGCCTGCAACAGTTGCGCGGCGGGGTCGAGGAATGCTTGCGGCAATGTCGCTCGCTGGGCGGATGATGGTAACCTGGAACGGGAAACGAACATGGCCGACGTGAATGAACCGGTAGTGCTCGAACTGGCGCCGCTGCCACGTGAGTTGATGGGCCCCTTCGTCATCCTTGGTCTGGACAAGGACGCCTCGCCGGCGGAGATCGAAGCGCACTGGGCCCGCCGTGTCATCTGGGCGCGCAAGAACCAGGCGGGCGTGCCGCTGCAGGACATCAACTGGGCCCGCGAGGTACTCAACGATTTCGAGCGGCGCTTGCGGGCTGATGTCACCAGCCTGAATATTGACAGCGTAGAACGGATTCTGCGTCGACTGGAAGAGCGTTACGGCCTGACGCTTGGCCAGCTCGGCTGGCAACCCCACGATGCACCCGATCCGGAGCGGCACGAGGAGGCGGGCAGTGTGCCCGATGCCCGCGAGTGGCTCGAGCGTATCGTGGTGCCCGAGCTTCCCTGGGAAGTGCCGGCCGCCGAGGCCATCCTGGAGGAGTTTGCCCGCAGCCCCCTCGATCCCTGGCACATTCCTGGACTTGATTCCGAACCTGCGCCCGTGGAGACGCCCCGATGAGCGACGCACTCTCTCCCGCGACCCCGGACGGCAACGCTGAAGCTGCCGCAGACCGCAATGTGCCCGTGTCGTCTCTCTATCGCCTGTGCGAGGAGATGATCCAGTTGCGCGAGCTGACGCGGCGGCAGTACAAGCTGTTCGAGCAGACGTTGACCCGGACGCGTGATTCGCTGCAGCAGAACTTCAACACGTTCGCAGCCGACAGTCAGCGCGCCTATCAGCAACTGCGCGACGATGTACAAGGCGACAAGCGGTGCGCGCTCGGGCTGTTGCAACAGATTCTGGAAATCGGGCTCGATCTCGACAAGATCGTGGATTCGACCCCGCGCGAGGACGATCTCGAGGCGTTTCGGCGCTGGAGTGAAGGAGTGGCGGTGGAAGCGCGCAAGGTGCGTGCGATGCTCGAGCGGCTCGGGCTGCAGCCCTACGACGCGGTGATCGGCTCCGCGTACGATCCTGCCCTGCATGAGCGCGTGGGCAGCAAGCATGTCGAGGGGATGGGGCCGTATCGCATCGCCGAGCAGCAACAGCCCGGCTTTGCCAGCCAGCAGCCCCACTTCGTGCTGTGCCGGCCCAAGGTCATTGTCAGTGAATAACGTCGTTGTTCGTCCCTGCTAGGAGGCGACGTCGGAGGCTAACGCCCAGCGATGTCCGCAGGAAAGCGTTACGCAAGGGCGACATCAGCCTGCTCCGCCAGACACCGTGCCAAAAGCGGTAGGAGCGCGAGCGCCGCGGCCACGGAACTCCGTCTCCGAGAACGAAGTGGTCGAGGTCGGCCACGATGTGGTCGCGCCAGCGTGAGTAGAAGAGACGGCGATTGGCGTCTTCCTGGCTCATGCGGCCCGGGCTGGCCTGGCCGTGATGTTCGATCTGACTCGAGCCGCAGTACCAGACTTCGTGGCCCGCGGCGCGGGCCCGCAAGCAAAAGTCCATGTCTTCGTAGCCGTTCCAGTAGGATTCGTCGAGCCCGCCAAGACGGTGATAGCTGTCCGCCGGCACCAGCCAGCAGGCCGCATTCACGCACTGCATGGGCCGGCAAACGCGGGCCGCGGGAGTGTCGGGCAGCCCCTGATAGAGCAGGCGCGGCGATTTGCTCTCGTCGAAGACGATGCCGGCATGATGGATAGCGCGATTGTGCGGGAAGCGGTGCAGGTTGCCAAGGACGGCAGCCCGAGGTTGCTGCTGTGCCAATAGCAACAATTCGTCGAGCCAGCGGGGCTGGAGCACGGTGTCGTTGTTGAGCAGGCACAACCAGCGTCCCGATGCGGCCCGGGCCAGCGTGTTCATGTTGCGCGCAAAGGAGCCGCGCACCGGAGCGCGATTAACGTTCACACGCTCACCCAGACCGGCCAGAAATG
>JBFWSD010000968.1:0-3576 GCA_050248575.1 Gemmataceae bacterium | reverse complement strand
GGCCAGCTGCCACCTCAGGGTAGGCAGATGTCGCACGGCCTCGCCCTGCACCCACACCGACAGGTCGCGGATCAGCAGCCAGCTCATGGCAAACGAGGTGGTGATGCACAGCATGGAAGCGATCCAGATGAGCCGCGTCAGAGGCTGCTCGAAATCGAACTCGCGCAGCCCCCGGTACTGCTTCTCGGAGATGGCCTGGTTCACGAAGTAAGACACGCCCGACATGAAGTCCATCAGGAAACGCATGGCGAAGATCCACACGATCAGCTTGGCCTGCAAATCGAGATAGTTGGTGGTGGCCGCGCCGCTGTTCGCCGGCAAGCCGAACAGGGCGCGGATGAAGTTCTCCGATACGGCCAGCGTGATGAACGAGATGAGCGCCACGCCGGTCACGCCGTAAGTTTCGAAACCGTCCGCAGTCGGGCCGACCGAGTCGCCCGCGTTGTCGCCGGTGCAATCGGCAATCACGCCCGGGTTGCGCGGGTCGTCTTCCTTCACCTTGAAGACGATCTTCATCAGGTCGGAGCCGATGTCGGCGATCTTGGTGAAGATGCCGCCGGCAATGCGCAAGGCCGACGCCCCCAGAGACTCGCCAATGGCGAAGCCCAGGAAGCAGTAGCCCACGATCTCGCGCGGCACGAAGAGCAGGATGATCACCATCATCACCAGCTCGAGCGAGATCAGGAACAATCCGATCGACATGCCAGCACGGAGCGGAATGTTAACCACGTCCCACGGCTCGCCGCGCAGCGACGCGAAGGCCGTGCGGGCGTTGGCATACGTGTTCACCCGGATCCCATACCAGGCCACCCAGTACGAGCCCACCATGCCCACCACCGAGAACAGCAGCACCAGCAGCAGCGTGTCCACCGGCTTCTGCAACAGCGCCAGGAAGTAGTAGGCCATGGCCGTGGCGATTAGCCCGAACAGCATCAGCAGGAACTTGCCCTGCTGCACCAGATAAGTCTTGCACGTCTGGTAGATGACCTCGGCGACGTTCAGCATTGACTGGTGCGCGGGCAGCTTGTGGATCTGCGTCCGCAGGTACAGGCTGATCCCCAGCGTGCCGGTGATGACGATGGCGCCACCGAATAGCAGGTTCCATGCGCTGACGCCCCCCAGCGTGTCAAACTTGCCGGCGTGCAGATCAGGAATCGCCAGGTCGGCCTCGCTGGCCTGCAACGAGCCCTGAAGCAGCAAAAAGACCAGGACGCATATCCAGTTCTTCATCGATGTCCTCTTTCACATGCATCGCGTGCGATCGGCACCGGCAAGGTGCATGTTAGCGATGGCGCGATTCCCCCTCGGACAGGTATCAGGCCTCGGCCTGCACGACTGCCGCCGCCGGTGCAAAGCTCGCAGGGCCGCGCAGTTGCAGGCCGAGCCGGCTCCGGCCCATGCCGTAAAAGAAATAGATGCCCAGCCCGGCCAGCAGCCAGACCACTAGGCGCAGCCAGGTATCCAGCGGCAAAAAGAGCATCAGGGTCAAGTTGACAAGAATGCCGAACGGAGCCACTACGTGCAGCATGGGGCTGCGAAACGGCCGGTGGGCATCAGGCCGGCGCACACGCAAGATCCACACCGCCGCACAGACGATGACAAACGCCATCAGCGTGCCAATGTTCACCATCTCTTCCAGCTTGGTGATGGGTGTCAGGCCCGCCACCAGGCTGACCAGCAGGCCGGTCAGGATTGTCGAGCGGTGTGGTGTACGAAAGCGCGGATGGATTGCCGCGAAGATCGAAGCTGGCAACAGCCCGTCGCGCGACATGGCCAGGAAGATCCGCGCCTGGCTCAAGAACGAGATCAGCAGCACGCTGGTCATGCCGGCCAGCGCCCCCACGGCGATCAACCCGGCCGAGGCATGCAAGAGCGGGTTCTGGTCCACCTCGGCTCGCTTGCGAAAGGCTGCGGCGATCGCCGCCTTCTGATCGATATCCGGGTAGGGCTCCATGCCCGTGATCACCGCCGACACCAGCAGGTAGAGCAACGTACACACCACCAGCGACGCCAGGATGCCGATCGGCACGTCGCGCTGGGGCCGCTTGGCCTCCTCGGAATGCGTCGAGATCGAGTCAAACCCGATGAAGGCAAAGAACACGATCGACGCACCCAGCATGAAGCCGCTCAGGCCGTAGGGCATGAACGGGCTGCGCAGCTGATCATCGATCGGCACCAGCCACTGATTCACCCCCAGGAGTCCGAACACGCCCCACTTGCTGGCCGGCGCGTCGCCCACGATGCGCTGCTCGGGCGGGATCGATGTCCAGTTGCTCGTGTTGACGTAACGCCAGCCCAGGACGATCACGAACAACACCACACCCACCTTCACGAACACCAGGGCCGCGTTGGCCGTGGCGCTCTCGCGGATGCCCATCACCAGTATGCTCGTACACAAGAGCATGATTAGCACGGCGGGCAAGTTGAACCAGGCGCCATCCGTCGAGAAAGGATCGGACAGGAGGTACTTCGGGATCTCGACATCGAAGCAGATCTTGAGCAGCTCGTTGAGGTATTCCGACCAGGAAGCCGCCACACAGGCGCAGGCCATGGCATACTCGAGGATCAGGTCCCAGCCGATGATCCAGGCAAAGAGTTCGCCCAGGGTTGCGTAGGCATAGGTGTAGGCGCTGCCCGCCACGGGTGCCATGGCGGCAAACTCGGCATAGCAAAGGGCCGCGAACAGGCAGCCCAGCCCGGCGATGCAGTAGGAGATCATGATGCTCGGCCCGGCATCGATCGCGGCGGCTCGCCCTGTCATCACGAAGATGCCGGCGCCGATGATCGCGCCAACGCCGAGTGAGGTGAGCGCGATCGGCCCCAGTATGCGCCGCAATTGCTGCTCGCCCGCCGCCTCGTGTAACAGCACGGTCAAACGCTTTCGGACAAACCATTGCCTCCAGTTCATCGTCAGCTTCCTTTCAGATCTCGCCGATCTCGCCGTCCAGCTTGATCGGAGTGGAAACCTCGCCGCCGAAACAGAACTGGATTCTCTGCCACCACGACAGACTGGCCTTCCAGTCCGCGATGCTCTTGCGTAAACGCTCAAGCCCGGGACTTTGCTCGGCGCGCAGCTCGTGAAGAGTGCCTAGGCAGCCGGGCGTGTTGCCGTCGAGCAAGAGCGCGATTGCAAAGTTGCATCGAAACGCCACAGGAATGTCAGTGCGGAGACTGAAGCCACTGCCATCGAGCACGAGTCGACGGAGAATCTCAACTGCACGCGCTGCTTCACCCTTCCTCAGGAAGCAGACAGCAGTCGCATTTGATGCCCATGGAGACGTGGAACGGGCTCGGGCCAGGCTATCCAGTGCCTTGGCTGCCGCGCCTTGTTTCAGGTGGTACTCGACCTGTTTCAGCAGCTTACCTAGTTCTGACATTGGGTTAGGGGATGACAGCCCAGGTTCCGGGGCTGAATCTCGTGCGCGCATAATCTCCTCCAGCGGAATTCAAATCGCAACGTGGGACGGACGCACTATTGCCCCAACGAGGCCGTGTTACCTAGTGAGGGGCGTGCCGATGAGATTCAGATTTGCCAGATACAGAATAGTGTGCGCGCCGCTGGGGTGGAGAAACTAG
>JBFWSD010000967.1:0-3586 GCA_050248575.1 Gemmataceae bacterium | reverse complement strand
ACATATTGACTGAGCGTGCGGGCAAAGTCGGGCACCGATTCGCGCGTGCCCAGGCCCGCTTCCTGCCCTTGCAGAAAGACGCTCGAGCCCCACAGCCGGCACATCGCGGTCTCGAAGCTGACGCGCGTACGCAGCGACGGTTTCTCGAAGACGAGGCCAAGCACGCGCCCGTGCATGGCGTCGAGCCGCTGACGCTTGTTCACCGCTTTCTTGAAGCGGGCTGCCTGCTCCAGCAAGCCCAGGATCTCTTCTCGATTCACGTCGTTCAAACTGAGTAAGTGCCGCATCGCTCTACCTTCTTGTTTTCCAACCGTCTCCAGCAAGGACTGCCCTCAAGCCTTGTGGGCGAGCAAGACTTCTTCGAGGATGCCGATGCCCTCCTCGACCTGCTCATCGGTGATGTTGAGGGCGGGCAGCAAGCGGATCACCGTGCCATGCGTGCAGTTGATGAGCAGCTTGCGTTCGAGGCACGCGTTCACGAATGCGGTGCCCTCCACCGACAGCTCGATGCCGACGAAGCCCCCCAGCACGCGGACCTGCTGGATGAGCGGGCAACGATTGCGCAGCTCCTGGAAGCGTTCCTGGAAGCGCTTGCCGATCTTGTCGGCGCGGGCCAGCAGGTTGTCTTCTTCGATGGTCTCGATGGTGGCGAGGGCGGCGGCGCAGGCCAGCGGGTTGCCGCCGAACGTGGCAGCGTGCGTGCCGGGCTTGAGCTTCTCGGCCACCTCAGGTCGGGCAACAAGGCCGCCCATGGCGACACCGCCCGCCAGCGCCTTGGCCAGCGTCATCATGTCGGGTTTCACGTCCCAGACCTGATGGCCGAACCATTTGCCGGTGCGGCCCATGCCGGCCTGCACCTCGTCGAAGATGAGCAAGATGCCGCGCTGGTCGCAGAGGTCGCGCAGCCCTTGCAAGTAGCCCGGGGGCGGCAGGTTCACCCCCCCTTCCCCCTGGATGGGCACGAGCAGGATCGCACAGGTTTCGTTATCGACCGCCTTCTGGGCCGCCTCGAGATTGCCAAACGGAACGTGCGTGAAGCCGGCCAGCAATGGCTCGAGACCTTGATGATACTTGGGCTGCCCGGTGGCGCTGAGGGCGCCCATGGTGCGGCCATGGAAACTGTCGAGCATGCTGACGATCTTGTACTTGCCCGGCTTGCCGTTGAGGCGGGCCAGCTTGATGGCGGCCTCCACGGCCTCGGTGCCACTGTTGCAGAAGAACGACTTGCCTTCGAAGCCGCTGCGTTCACTGAGCGCCTTGGCCAGCAAGCCTTGCGGCTCGGTGTACCAGGTATTGGGAATGTGGATGAGATTGGCCACTTGTTCCTGCACGGCCTTGACCACGCGCGGCGGGCAATGGCCGATCAGGTCGCAGCCCCAGCCCGGGAACAGGTCGAGATAGCGATTGCCCTCGGCGTCCCACACGTACGAGCCCTCGCCGCGCACCAGGCACACGGGATAGCGCGTGTAGTTGGCAATCACGTAACGCCGGAAAATCTCGATGGTCTCTTGGCTGGTCATGGCTCTTTGGGGGTTAAGGGATTCCTGATGCGAAGCGCGCCGTGAATCAGCGCGCCGCGGGCGGACGCTTGAGGATCTCCGTGCCGATGCCGCGCTCGGTGAAGATCTCGAGGAGCAGAGAATGGCGGAGGCGGCCGTCGATCATGTGGATCTTCTTGACGCCCGCCTGCAAGCTATCGAGGCACGCCTCGACCTTGGGAATCATCCCCTCGTCGATGATGCGTTCCTGAATCAGCCCGGGCACCTCGTCGGCGTGCAGGGTGCGAATGAGGGAGCTCTCGTCATTGCGATCGCGGAGCAGCCCGGGCGTGTCGGTGAGGAAGACGAGCTTCTCGGTTTGCAGCCGCCCGGCCACGGCGGCCGCCGCGCTGTCGGCGTTCACGTTGAGCCAGCCGCCGTCGTCATCGAGCGCCAGGGACGGGATCACGGGCACCACGCCGGCATCGCAGAAGTCGCGAATCAGGCCGACGTCGACATCGGTGACGTGGCCAACGCGACCGAGATCGAGTTTCTCGCCCCGTTCACCGGGCAGAAGCAGCCGGGCACCGATGAGTGCTTGCAGCGGGCCGCTGTGCAGCCCGACGGCGCGGCCGCCATGCTGGCGGATCTGCCGCACGATGCCGGCGTTGATCTCTTCGCGCAGGACGCGGACGACGATGGCGAGCGTGTCCTCGTCGGTGATGCGGCGGCCCTGAATCTTTTTGGGTTGCAGCCCGGAGGCGGCCATGGCGCGATCGATGGGCTTGCCGCCACCGTGCACGAGGATGGGACGCATGCCCACCGTTTCCATGAACACCACGTCTTGCAAGGTGGCGCGGAGGGCATCGGCGTCTTCCATGGCGCTGCCGCCCAGCTTGATCAGGATGAGTCGATCGCGGAAGTTCCGGATGTAACTCAGGGCCTCGATCAGCGTTTCGGCTTTTCGGATGGCGTCGTCCATCAGCGGCACACCATGGGGCAAAAAATCAATTGTAAGCGCACCAGAGGCGCTTTCAATGGGTGTGCATGCATTTTGCCTGATGTGATGACTTCATGAAGAGGTCGCTGATTCGAACCGCGAAGCACACGAAATAACTCCGGCAACCAGAAGTGTCGATTCGTGCGCTTCGAGGTTACCGAAGTGAACCAGGAATCTCACGAATCGACACGCATCGAAATCTCTCTGGGCTGCCACTCCGCCCGCACTAAGGATTCCGTGAGGGGGATTGGTTGGGCGCAAGCTGCAGTTGCTGTTGCAGATCGTTGAAGCGTTTGTCTGGCGCCTCGATCATTTCCGGCCCCACCAGCCACTGCAGGTGGACGGGCTTGCCTTCGTAATCAGTCTGGCAGCGGTACACGCGCGTCTTCTTGTCGGTGCTGGCCGCCTTGGCCGCGAAGATATTCAGGTGATTCTTGGCGTTGATCTTTTCATCGCGGTCCGGCTTCTCCTTGAGCTCGGTGCGAAGCATGGCCAGCACCTGTTCGCGCGTCGGGGCCTTGGCCTTGGCATCGGCCGCCTTGCCCATGACGACGGCGTCGAGGGCATAGGTCTCCAGCAAGCGCGGATAAATGGCCAGGGCGATGCGGCGGCCCGGGAACACGTTCACTTCCTGGATCTTGCCGTTGAGGGCAAAAGCCACGCCAACCAGTTCTTGCTGCCCGTCGGCCGACTTGCCCAAAGCCGTGACGAACGCCTTGGTGGCGTCGGCCACCTTCTTGCTGTCCTGCGCTTCGTTCAGGCTGGAAGTCTTGTCCATGGTGCCAATGGCCCTGGTCAGGTCGGACTTCGATTTGGCCACGTTGTCCCACACGACCTGCTGGCTCTTGATGAGCTTGCACGCCTGGCGGACGTTGTTGCTGGCATAAGTCGGGTTGGCGTTGGCGGCGAAGGCCTTGCCCCCCGTGCCGGCCTGCCAGCGCGAGGGCTCCACGCAAAAAGCAGGGATGTCTTGCTTGCCGCTCTTCGGCGGCACAATCAGGCTCGTGTACACGGTGCGGTCCTGGTTGCCGCCGGTGACGCGATCTCCTTCTTGCAGGAACAGGGGCACGGCGGCCAGGTTCTCGATGGTCAGCCGGTTGACTTGCTC
>JBFWSD010000966.1:0-3588 GCA_050248575.1 Gemmataceae bacterium | reverse complement strand
CGAAAACGTGGTGCTGACCAAGCTCGACGACCTGGCCAACTGGGTGCGGTCGAACAGCTTGTGGCCCATGCCATTTGCCACGGCCTGTTGCGGCATCGAGTTGATGGCGACGGGCGCTTCGCGGCATGATGTGGCCCGCTTCGGCGCCGAGGTTATGCGTTTTACCCCGCGGCAATGCGATCTGATGATCGTGGCGGGCCGCCTGGTCATGAAGATGATGCCCGTGCTGCAACGCATCTGGCTGCAAATGCCCGAGCCGAAGTGGTGCATCTCGATGGGGGCTTGCGCCTCTTCGGGGGGCGTCTTCGACACCTATGCGGTGGTGCAAGGCGTGGACCGCTTCATTCCAGTTGATATCTACGTGCCGGGCTGCCCGCCGCGGCCCGAGCAGCTGATCCAGTCCATCCTCGATTTGCAAGACAAGATCAAGAAGACGGGCACGCTGATGGGCAAGGAGTTCCGCCAGCGAACCCAGCACGAAGGACCCATTCACCTGGACGTTCTGCCCGAGGGGACAATCGTTGCCCCGGGCGATTATCGTACGGCCGCCAAGGACTGGCACGAATCCAAGAACTGAGGCGACGTGACGAACACGCGCTATCCGCCTGGTCCAAGCGACTGGACCTGGGGCATCCGGCTGGCGGGCCGGATCCGCCAGGACTCGCTCGGCTTTTTCACGCGGGCGGCCCGCGAATACGGCGACGTCGTCTACATGCGCCTGGGCCCGTATCGCGACTACACTTTGAATCACCCCGAACTGGTTCGCGAGGTGCTTGTCACCAAGTCGAAGCAATTCCACAAGATGGCCCTGCAAAAACGCGTGCTCCGACAGTGGAACGGCGACTCCATCTTGCTTACTGAAGACGACACGTGGCTGCGGCAGCGTCGGCTGGTGCAGCCCGCCTTCGCCTCCAAACGGCTGGAGACGTACCTTCCGGCGATGCTCGCCTGCACCGAACAGCATCTCGATCAGCTGCCGGTGGGCAGCGATTTCGAGATCACGGGGTCGATGACCGACCTGTCGCTGGCAATCATTGGCCGCACCATGTTCGATGCCGACTTGACCGGCTCAGCCCGCGAACTGGGGCAGGCGGTGGCGATCCTTTCCGAGATCGCCCTGGCAGAGATGACCACGGCCTTCAGCTGGCCCGACTGGTTCCCGCTCGCTGCCAAGCGGCGCAAGAAATGGGCCATGCGCGTCCTCGACGATGCCATTCGCGGTTTCATCCGCGATCGGCGGCAAGCGGGCGACGACCGCGGCGACCTGCTCTCGATGTTGCTGCTGAGCGTGGATGAAGAAGGCGATGGCGGCAAGCTCTCCGACGAGCAAGCGCGCAACGAGGCCATGACCCTCTTGCTGGCGGGCCACGACACCACGGCAGCGGCCCTGTCGTGGACCTTTTATCTGCTCGCCCGGCATCCGGAATGGGAGCGAAAAGTCTTCGAAGAGATCGATCGGGTCCTTCAGGGACAGGCGCCAAGCGCCGCCGACCTGCCCCGGCTTGGACTGGTCGAGCGTGTCATCAAGGAATCGATGCGAATCTATCCGCCCGCGGTGGGAGTCTTTGCCCGCGAGGCCATCACGGACGTGGAGATTGGTGGGTGGCCAATTGCCCGGGGCTCGATCGTGCGCATCCTGTCCTGGGTCTTGCACCGCGATCCGCGCTGGTTCCCGGAGCCCGAACGCTTCGATCCAGATCGATTTGGCCCGGGCCGGGTCGAACAGCAGACGCCGTATTCGTACATTCCCTTCGGCGCCGGGCCGCGTGCCTGCATCGGCATGGCCTTCGCCATGATGGAGATGACCTTGATCGTGGCGGCCACGCTGCAGCGCTTTCGCTTGCAGCTGGCGCCGGGCCAGGGAGAAGCAGAACTTTCGCCGCAGATGTCGTTGCGGCCCAGGGGCGGCATCCGCATGCGTGCCGAACGCCGCCCGCAACATTCGGTCACAGGAGTGCCCGCATGAGCCACGAGACAGCTCTCAACAAGCTGAAAGAGAAGATTGGCGCGGAGGCCGTGACCACCTCGGAATTCCGCGACAATTTCCGCGTCGTGGTGCCGGCCGAGAAGATCACGGCCGCCCTCACGTGTTTGAAAGAAGCATGCGGCTTCGACATGCTCGTCGACCTGACCGCGGTCGATTACCTCCATTATGAGGGAGCCCGCGATCGCTTCGGGGTCATCTATGCCCTGCTGAATACGAGCACGGGCGAACGGCTCTATGTGAAAACGCACCTGAACGAGCCCGATCTGACCATCCCGTCGGCTTTCCCGCTCTGGAAGGGGGCCGACTGGATGGAGCGTGAAGTCTACGACATGTACGGCATCCTGTTCGACGGCCACCCGGACCTGCGGCGGATCTTGATGCCCGAAGGCTTCGTCTCTTACCCGCTCCGCAAGGATTACCCGATGCGGGGCAAGGGCGAACGGCATAACTTCCCGATCATCACCCGTGCAGAATCTTAGTTGGTGAGTGGTGGTCGCGACTGGCAATATTCACCTGGAGTGACGATGGCTCTCGAGGCACTCGAAACGTCAGCGCAGGGGGATCAGGAGTACCTGTGGACCCTGAACTTCGGGCCACAGCATCCGGCCACGCATACCACGCTGCGCCTCATCCTCACCCTCGACGGCGAAACCGTCGTCAAGGCGGTGCCCGACATCGGCTATCTCCATTCCGGCTTCGAGAAACTGGGCGAACACCTCGACTTCAATCAATACGTCACGATCGTCGACCGCATGAACTACATCTCGCCCGTGGCCAACGAGATCGCCTGGCACCACACGGTCGAGAAGTTACTGGGTATCGAGCTGACGCCGCGTTGCAAGTACCTGCGCGTCATCTTCAACGAGCTGATGCGGATTCACGATCACCTGCTGTGCGTGGGGGCCGCGGCCCTCGACCTGGGGGCGTTCACCGCGTTCCTGTACGGCTTCTATCAGCGTGAACTGATCAACGACATGTGCGAGTCGGCCGCCGGGCAGCGCTTTCACCCGAGCTACACCCGCGTGGGCGGGCTGATGTACGACGTCACCGACGACTTCATCCGCAAAGTCCGCGACTTCGTCAAGAACTTCCCCAAGACGGTGGCCGACATCTGCCGCCTCTTGAACCGCAACCGCATCTTCGTCGACCGCACCAAGGGCGTGGGCGTGCTATCGAAGGAAGATGCGATCAACCTGAGCGCCACCGGGCCGATTGCCCGGGCCTCGGGCGTGGTCCGCGACCTGCGCAAGGACGAGCCCTACCTGGCCTACAAGGACTTTGATTTCAAGGTGGTGTGCGCCACGGGGGGCGATTGTTTTTCGCGCTACCTGGTCCGCATGGACGAAATGGTGGAAAGCTTGCGGATCATCGACCAGGCCATCGAGAACTTGCCCGCCGGGCCAGTCGACGTGGACACCGACAGCAAGATGGTCATTCCAGACAAGCACGAATGCTATCGCACCATCGAAGGGCTGATCCAGCACTTCGAGCTGCACATGTGGAACCGCCGCTGGGAACCGCCCGTGGACGAAATCTACGGGGCCATCGAATCTCCCAACGGCGAGCTTGGCTTCTACATTGTCTCGGACGGCACGGGCGTG
>JBFWSD010000965.1:0-3593 GCA_050248575.1 Gemmataceae bacterium | reverse complement strand
AGCCCCGACGCGACAGCTTGAAGAAGTGAAGGGACCTCATGAAATCTCCCCAAAAGAGGTGCGGTGCCCTAAAGAATGGTGGTATCCGCCCCGGTTTCGCTTGTCAAGAAAGCAGAGTTGGCCCGGTGTAAAACCGGGGAAAAGTGAATGCAGTCTGCCTGCCTCGGGAGGCGGGCCGAACCAGGATCTGTTCGACAGGAGTCCATGATGGCCGAAAAAATCACTGCCCGCAGCAAAGACTACCCCCAGTGGTATCTCGATATCGTCCGCGAAGCCGGGCTCGCCGAAAACTCCGACGTGCGGGGCTGCATGGTCATCAAGCCGCATGGCTACTCCCTGTGGGAACGCATGCAACGTGCCCTCGATCGCATGTTCAAGGACACCGGGCACGTCAACGCGTACTTCCCCCTCTTCATCCCCAAGTCGTTCCTGGCCCGCGAAGAAGAAATGGCTGCCGGCTTTGCCAAGGAATGTGCCATCGTCACGCACCATCGCCTCAAGGTCACCAACGGGCAGCTGGTCGTCGATCCAGAATCAGCACTCGAAGAACCCCTGATCATCCGCCCCACCTCCGAGACCATCATCTGGAACACCTACAAGAACTGGATCCAGAGCTATCGCGACTTGCCCTTGCTCATCAACCAGTGGGCCAACGTGGTCCGCTGGGAAATGCGCACTCGCCTTTTCCTGCGTACTGCCGAATTCCTCTGGCAGGAAGGGCATACGGCCCATGCCGATCAAAAGGAAGCCGAGGAGGAAGCCCATCGTATCCTGGAGCTGTATCGCAGCTTCGCCGAGGACTGGATGGCCATGCCCGTGTTGACCGGCCCCAAGAGCGACGGGCAGAAGTTCCCCGGCGCCGTTTACACGCTGTGCATCGAGGCCATGATGCAAGACTGCCGCGCCTTGCAGGCAGGCACCAGTCACTTCCTCGGTCAGAACTTCGCCAAGGCGTTCGATGTCAAGTTCCAGAGCCAGGAGGGCAAGCTCGAACACGCCTGGGCCACGAGCTGGGGCGTGTCCACGCGTCTCGTCGGCGGCCTGATCATGACCCACTCCGACGATCAAGGGCTGGTACTGCCTCCCCGCCTCGCGCCGATTCACGTGGTGATCGTGCCCATCTTCAAGAAGGCGGAAGAGAAAGAAAAGGTCGTTGCCACCGCGAAGAAACTGGCCGAGGCGATCCAGACCGAGACCGACAAGGAACTGCGCCCCTGGCTCAACTACGAGCCGCTGGTCGTGCGCGTCGACGATCGCGAACAGTACCAGCCCGGGCACAAGTTCAACGAATGGGAAGTGAAGGGCGTGCCCATCCGCATCGAGCTTGGGCCGAAGGATCTGGAGAAGAACGCCTTCGTGCTGGCGCGGCGCGACGTGCCGGGCAAGGAGGGCAAGGAGTTTGGCGTGCCGCTGGAGAAGGGGCCTGCCCGCATCATCGAGGTCCTGAAAGACATGCAGGCCAAGCTCTTCGAGAAGGCCAGAAAGCACCGCGACGCGAACACGCACCATGTCGACAGCTACGATGAGTTGAAGAAGCGGATCGACGAGCCCGGCGGCTTCTTCTGGGCTCACTGGGACGGCACGCGCGAGTCGGAGGACAAGATCGCCGCCGAGACCAAGGCCACGATCCGCTGCATTCCGTTCAACCGCGACAAGGAAACGGGCAAGTGCATCGTGAGCGGGCAGCCCTCGGAAGGGCGCGTGGTCTTCGCCAAGGCGTATTGATGGCTCCCCGCTAAACGAGGTTGGCGGATCGTGGTGGTTGTGAAGTTGGCAAGAACCGCGGGGGAAGTGCTTGCAGTAGGGGTTGAGACGGGCTAATCTAGGTTGTGTAACTTGCCCAGTTTGCCTGTTACGCAATCTTTCTCAATGTGAACGATTGACGCACCGGAACCAGTGCCGTGTGCGTTCTCTCAACCCCCTGGAGGTCTTTCCGCTATGTACAGCGTGGTGTTGGCAACGGTCTTGACGGCTGGCAGCGCGCAGCCCGGTTGGTGGGTCAAGGGCTGCCATGGTTGCCATGGCTGCTGGAGCTGCCATGGCTGCTATAGCTGCTATGGTTGCTGGAGCTGCCACGGCTGCTGGAGCTGCCATGGCTGCTATGGCTGCGGCGGATACTGGAATGTCGCTTCCGCTTGCTACGGTTGCGCGGGCTGCTACGGCTGCACTGGCTGCTTTGGCGGTTACGCTTCCTGCTATGGCTGCTACGGTTGCTACGGCTCCTGCTACGGCTGCACGGGCTGCTACGGAGGGTGTTGCGGCGGCGTTGCCGTCGCCACGCCGCGCGCCGTCGGAGACAAACAATCCTACGGGGGAGGCAAGGCCACGGTCGTGGTTTCCGCACCCGACAATGCCGAACTCTACATCGATGGCCAGAAGGCGCCGCCCGGGACACGCACCTTCGTGACGCCACAGCTCGAGTCGGGCCGACAGTACTATTACACCCTCAAGGTCCAGGCCGGCGATCAGGTGAAGGAGCAACGCGTCATCGTTGCGGCCGGGCAGACCGCGCGCGTGGCCTTCACCGACCTGGAGGCGCCGGCTCCCGCGAATGTGGCGCAGGCCGCCCCGGCACAGCTTCGCGTCAAGCTGCCCGCCGAGGCCAAGCTCTACATCGATGGCCAGCAGGTGCCGCTCACCTCGAACGTGCGCAGCTTTGCCACGCCGAAGCTCGAACCGGGCAAGGCTTACTACTACACGATGAAGGCCGAATTGGTCCGCGGCGGACAGACCGTCTCCGATCAGAAACGCGTCGTCGTGGAGGCGGGCAAGCAAATTGACGTCAGCTTCGAATCGCTCGGCCAGGTCAAGACGGCCAGCCGCTGAGCGATGGCGAGCCGGTGGGTTGCGACCCGCCGGCTCGTTACTTTTTCGGATTCGGTTTGCGGGCGTCGGGGTGGCAATAGCAGCTTGCTACCGGCATCACATCGGCACGGGCCCAGGCCTGCCGAACTTTCTCTTCGAGTTCCTTGGCTTCAGTCTTTTTGCCCTGCTGTTCGAGCGCTTGCTGCAGCCCCAGCAGCGACCAGGCGTTGCCCGGATGACGGAGCAGATCGGCGCGATAGACCTCTTCGGCCTCCTTGGGGTGTTGATCGGCCAGCAAGAGGGCACCCAGCGCATGCCGCACGGGCTGCATCCAGCCCGGCGGTTCGTCATATCTGAGCTGCTCCTCCATTGCCACCGCCTGACGCAGTAGCTTGAAGGCCTCGCCGCTCTTGCCTTCACGGAAGGCGATCTCGCCCAGGGCCATCGTCCGCGCAATGGCGACGATCTCCTTGGCGGGGTTGTTGCCCATCTTCCACTTGTCGGTGAGCTTGCCAGCGACCTTGTCGAGCAGTTCGAGCTCCGCACGGGCCTCATCGGTCTTGTCGAGGTTGGCCAGCGCCACGGCGCGGGCAAAGTGCCGCTGGGCCCGGCTGAGCAAGCGCCATTCGGCAGGCTCGGGCTCGGCAAGAATCTCCTGCCACTTGCCGAAACGGATCAGCACGTAGAGGGCCGTGGGCATGAAGCCATCGGCGAACTCGGCGTGGTTCTTCAGGAAGTCGGCGGGCACGTCTTTCTCGATCTTGCGGGCCGCGTCGAGGGCCACCTGG
>JBFWSD010000964.1:0-3597 GCA_050248575.1 Gemmataceae bacterium | reverse complement strand
GAGTTGTTTTCGCTCATGTTCTTTGACAGATTCAAGAGCGGCGTCCGCTAGCTGGGGTAAGTTACGATCAGAGGAGAGGGCAATGCCCGTCGGGCGCAAGGTTTGCTTGCTGTATTTCTGTTTGTGGTCTAGGATTGAGCGTGCGGCACGGCACCTCATCCCAGCGCATGCCGTATAGCCCACCGTGCCGGAAGGGTAACGCAAAGAATCATGTCGGAAGGCAACGTGCTCGTTAACCTGGCCGCCCAGGGTGTGGCCCCTGTCATCAAGGGTTGCTCGAAGGCGATCGCCCTGTTCAATTCCCAGCAAGCGGAAGCATTGCCCAAGGCGATCAGCTTCTTCGGCCCGCGCATCGTCGAGCGCTGGCTGGCGAATCTGACCGCGCGGTCCAAGCCGGACCAGATCAACGCGCTGACCGAGCTGGCAGCCTTGCCGTTGCCCGCCAGCCGACTCGAGGCGGAACAGTCCTTCCAGAACCTGGGGGTGGATGCGGGCCCAGAAGATCGCTCGGTGGCCATCGAGTATCTGTCGGCCTTGCCTCTGGCGGTGCGCAAATCGCTGATCCAGGATCCCGAGACGGGCCGCATGACCTTGCCCGCGACGGTTGTCTCCGACGATGCGCAGGCGCTGATTCGCTTGCTGCCGCAGGATGTGCCGCCGTTTCCGATCGGCTCCGATCTGCCCGGCACGCCGTATTTCCTCGAAGAGCTGCTCGGGCTGGGCGGCTTTGGTTGCGTCTATCGCGCCAAGAACCGCTTCGAGCAGAATCAGCCCCCGCGTGCCATCAAGTTCTGCCTCGATGCCTCCATGCTGGCGACCCTGCATCGCGAGCGGGCCATCCTCGATCGCCTGATGAGCGTCGACGGCTCCAAGTGGTCGGAACGCATCGTCCGCCTCTATGGTTTCGCGCTGGATGCCAAGCCGCCGTTCCTCGTTTACGAGTACGTGCCGGGCGGCGACCTCACCAGCTTGCTGCAAGCGACGCGCGAGAAGACGCAGCGCGGCTTCCGGCCCGCCCTGTGCATCGAGCTCATGAAACAGGTGGCCGAAGCCCTGGCTTTTGCCCATGCGCACGGCATGGTGCACCGCGACCTGAAGCCGGCCAATGTGCTCGTCCACGGTTCCAAGATCAAGCTGACCGACTTCGGCATCGGCGGCGTGGTGGCCACCCATGCGGTGCGCTCGGGCGGCATCAGCGTCGGCGGTTCCATGTTCAACCAGATGAACGCGGCCGACCAGGCCAGGCTGTTCCGGGGCAGCGGCACGCCGCTGTACATGTCCCCCGAGCAACGCCGCGGCGACCAGCCCGACCCGCGCCACGACCTCTACAGTCTCGGCGTGATGTGGTATCAGCTCCTCTGCGGCGACGTGACGCGCGAGCTGCATCCGGGCTGGCCCGATGAACTCATCGAGGAGTACCAGGTTCCGCGCGAGCACATCGAAGTCATCCAGCGTTGCGTGGGCTACTTCAAGAAGCGCCCGGCTCATGCGGGCGAGTTGCTCGCCATGCTGGCCGAGGCCGCCAAGGCCAAGAAAGAAGATCCCACCGCTGTTACGCAGCGAATGCCTCCGGGAGCCGCCCCGGCAGCTCCGCCCGCGGCTGCCCCGGCGGCTGTGGCTGCCGCTCCGACTGCTCCGCCTGCTGCGACTGCGCCGGCGGCTGCGCCTCCCGCGGCTGCTGTTCCGGGGGCTGCCCCTTCGGCTCCCGTTGCGGCCGTGCCTGCGGCGGCACCTCCAGGCGCCGCGGGTCGCAACGAGTTCGAGCAACGTCATCACGATGCCGAGTTCGAGAAACTGCGGCAGAAATTGACGGAGTGTATCGAAAGGGACAACTTCGAGCACGCCCGCGACGTGGTCACGGCCATGCTCGAACTGCGGCCGGGCGATCCTGAAACGCTCGAGGTGCGCGGCTTCCTCGATGAGCGTCTCTCTTCCCCCATGACGGAACTGGGCAAGTTCTCCGAACACCAGGGCTGGGTCCGCAGTGTGGCCGTCTCGCCCGACGGCAAGCGCGCCGTGTCCGGTTCCGACGATCGCGTCCCCATCCTCTGGGACCTGACCACGCGCAAGCCAATCCAGGTCTTTCAGGGGCACACGGCCTCCGTCATGAGCGTGGCCTTTGCCCCTACCGGCCGCTGTATCCTGTCCGGTTCCTGGGATGCCACGGTGCGCCTGTGGGACGTTGAAACCGGCAAGGAGCTGCGCCGCTACGAGGGCAAGTTCAAGGAGGTCAAGTGCGTCTGCTTCTCGCCCGACGGCAACCACATCGTCATGGCCAGCGACGATCGCGTTTACCTCATTGCCACCGCGGGCGGCGAGGAATTGCTGGCCCTCGAAGGGCACGACGACGTCGTCCAGAGCGTGGCGTTCAGCCCCGAAGGGCTGCGGGCCGTTTCCGGCAGCGACGACGGCACCATTCGCGTCTGGAACCTGCAAGACGGTACCTCGCTCGCCAATATCAAGGCTCACAACGACACCGTCACCTGCGTGGCCTTTGCCCCCAACGGCAAATGGGTCCTGTCGGGCAGCTCCGACAACTCGGCCAGGCTCTGGGACTTTCAGACCGGCAAGGAATTGCGTCGCTTCGTCGGGCACAGTTGCTGGGTCAACTGCGTGGCCTTTGCCCCCACGGCCCTCCGCGTGCTCACGGGCTCCGGCGGCACGATTGTCGACGGGCAGTTCGCCCACGGCGCCGACTGCACGCTGCGCATCTGGGATCTGCAGACCGAACGCGAGCTGTTCCGTCACAGCGGCCACGAGGCCAGCGTCACCTGCGCCGCCTTTGCCCCCGCGGGCAAGATCGTCCTCTCGGGCAGCCTCGACAAAACCGTCCGCATGTCTCACATTCCGGGCTAAAAAAGGCATTCCACCCGAACAACAGTTCGACATTGGAAGTTCGATGTTCGAAGTTCGCATTTGAATTCCCGAACCTCCCCCCGCGATCGACCAAACGCAGGCGCTGCATGCCCGCTTGCGCAATGGAGGCCTATTTCTGATCGCTCTTACCCATTGCAGGATTTTGCTTTGCGTCAAATCACCGGCCCCGAAAGGTAAGAAGTGCGCAAACAAATGCCTCAAGTCACAGTGGCCAAACGACTTCCGCATCCGGTGTTGACACCGAGCGACATTGATCATTCGACACCTCCCGTCGTTTTCCCATAATGCTGCGCCGGGCCATGGAAAAGTACGTGTCAGGTTTGTCTGTCCCCAACGGACTGCTTGCACACTTCGCTTGCACAACGAAGCCTGTTATGCAAGTCGCCTCAGGTCGTTGCAGCTTGCCGATTTAAGGCGAAAATCGCCGAACTGCAAGTGTGCAAGCCCCCAGGTCGTGGCCCGCATGCTCATGCCGTAACTGCTGACTCCCATATGACTTTTGTTGCCGACACGGATCCGGCAGCGCCGCGCAACGGCACTCTTTCCAGCACATGGACGTTCATCACTCGCACGTGCGGGGACGCAGCGGGCCGATTTCCCTTAATCTTGCGCCGGGCCGGGGAATAGTACGTGTCAGGTTTGTCTGTCCGTGAATGTCAGTTCTGAGTCCTTCGCGGCCAACGGTGTCTGCCGAGCTGTCAGTTGAATTACGCTCAAACT
>JBFWSD010000963.1:0-3601 GCA_050248575.1 Gemmataceae bacterium | reverse complement strand
CGGGCTGGTGGATCGCTCCAAGGCGCGCATTGGCCAGCGGCACTATGCCAGCGAACAGGCCCTCTTCACCTCGGTGGTGCGCGAGGAACACCTCGAAGAATCCATCGAGATCCGCCAGCGCAACGAGACCCGGCTGGTCACGCTGGTCGACGTGGTCAGCCCGGCCAACAAGCTCACCGCCGAGGGCCGCCGCGCCTATCTCGACAAGCGTCAGGAAGGCAAGCACCAGGGGGCCAATCTCGTCGAGATCGACCTGGTCCTTCAGGGCGACCCGATGCTCGATTATTCGCGCGAAGGGCTGCCCGACTGGGACTACGCCGTGACCGTGACGCGGGCCACCCAGCCCGAACGCTACGAGATCTACACGGCGACCTTGCAGAAAAGGCTGCCCCGCTTCCGGCTGCCCCTCGCCGGCGACGACCGCGACACCGTGGTCGACCTGCAAGTGGCCTTCACCCGTTCTTACGACCAGGGCACCTTCGCGGCGCAGATCGACTATTGCCGCGATCCGTCGTTGCCCCTCGAAGACAACGACCGCAAGTGGCTCGATGATCTCCTGAAGCAAGAGAAGCTGCGCTGATGGGCGAGCCGCGCCGGGTCGATCCTGTGATGCTGGTGGTGGCCGCCTTCAGCCGGCATGCCGCCGCCCTCGACTGGGCCCGGGCACGCTTGACCGCAGACTTCGGGCCGCTTGCCCTCGCCGGCACTCCATACCACTTCCATCACACGCGCTACTACGAGGCGACCATGGGGGCCGACCTGCACAAGCAGCTCCTGGCTTTCGCGACGCTGCGGCCCGCCGACACACTGCCCGATGTCAAGCTGCACACCAACGCCCTCGAAGAAGAACTCACCGCGGGCGGCAGCTATCCCGAACCGCGGCCCGTCAATCTCGACCCGGGCTTCCTGTCGCTGGGCAAGTTCGTGCTGGCCACCGTCAAGGATCAGCAACACCGCCTCTACCTGCGTGACGGCATCTTTGCCGAGGTGACCCTGCGTTTCATGGATCGCAGCTACGAGCCGTGGCCCTGGACTTACGCGGACTACCAGGAGCCCGCCGTGATCGCCTTCCTGAACGAGGCCCGGAGTCTGTATCGGGAACAACTGAAGGGCGGCCAGTGAGCAGTGGCTAGTGCCCAACAATTGTCCGTATTTTCGCACGAACCAAACCGGACTGACAAACCGGACAGCTAACTTTGCTCTCCCCGGCGCAAGATCAAGGGGTAAGTGCACCACAGCGCGCTTTGGTGAATGCGGGCACCGGTGGCCCCGCGGGCTTGTCGCTTGCACACTGGAATTCCGCGTTCTTCGACCCATGTCGCGAAACTTCAAGGGAATGGGGCGATTGTACAACACCCGTCTCTGTGCAACCGAGGTGCAAGGGAAGAAGAGAGCGAGGGTCGGGCATGAGCCGCACGGACAGACAAGCCTGACACGTACATTTCCCCGGCCCGGCGCAGCATTATGGGAAATTGGCCCGCCGCGCGCATCGTGAGCGCGCCGCGAGGGGAATGTTCTGTGTCAACAACCAGCTTGCAAAGTCGCTCTGTGTCACAACCAGATGCGAAAGTCGTGTGGCCATCGCAACTTGGGGCGTTTGTTTGCGCACTTTTTGCCTGGCGGAGCCGGCGTTGTGGCGCAACTCATAATCCTGCAATGGCTAAGAGCAACGCGAAATAGGCCTTCATTGCGCAAAGGAGGCTGTCAGGTGGTCAGCTTTACTTGCCGCGGACGCGTTCCAGGAGCAGGTTGCCCTTCACGGCGCCGGCGGGCACGAACGCCAGGGCCAGGGCCGCCACCTGCGTCGTCCAGAACACCACCAGCCAGAAGGCCAGCTTGTTGCTGAAGCCGTACGAGTGCAGCCCGACGCCGAGTTGATTCGTGCCGAACCACGACCAGGCGGTGACCATGTTGCCCACGATGGCCAGGGCACACATGCCGCGCGCCTTGACCTGGCCGCCCCAGCGGGCGTGCAACACCAGCGCGTTCCAGAGGACGATGATGAGAGCGCCGTTTTCCTTGGGATCCCAGCCCCAGAAGCGGCCCCACGACTGATCGGCCCAGATGCCGCCCAGCACGGTGCCGACGAAGCTGAACAGCACCGCGAAGCAGAGCATGCCGTAGGTCATCTGGGCCAGCGATTTCAGTCTGCCCTCTTCCAGGTTCACGGCGCGGCCCATCAGGTAGGCGATGCCCGCGAAGCCGGCAAAGAACGTGCCCGCGTAGCCGATCGTGATGCAGGTCACGTGCGTGGCCAGCCAGAAGTTGGTGTCGAGCACGGCTTGCAGTTGCTCGATGGTGTCGCCCGAGGCCAGGTTGTGGGCCACGATCGTCGTCAGGAAGCCGGTCACCGCCGCCAGCACCGTGCCGAAGCCGTTGCGGAAGATCGCTTCCAGGATGAGGCCAAGCACCAGGCAGAACCAGCCGATGAAGATCGCCGACGAGTACAGGTTGGTCACGAAGACAAAGGGCCGATCCATCAGGTACATGCGCATCAGCAGCCCGACGGAATGGATGACCAGCGTGCACAGCGCCAGCCAGAAGCCGGCGCGATTGAGGGCCGGCGCGTCGAACAGCCACGACAGGGCCACCAGCAAGAACGCGAACACATACAGGATCGTGCAGTGATAGAACGGCGCGAACCCGTTGAAGAACACCTCGGTGCCGATCTTGGCGGTGGCTTCCGCGGGGACGTGCGTGTACGTTGCGCGGTACTTGTCCAGCGCCTTCTCGAAGTCCTCTTCGCGGTCGGCGCTGTAGGCCGCCACCACTTCGTGGTAGGCCCTGGTATTGGGGGGCAACAGGTCCTGGGCAGCCTGAAGCATGATGTCGCGATGATGCGGATTCGAGGGATCGAGCTTGAGCTTGCCTTCCCTCTCCAGGATCTCCGCGCGATGGAAGACTTCCCCGAGGGCCGCATTCATCATCTGCGCGTAGCTGCTCCAGTTGCCGCCGTCCGTCTCGGGCGGAATGACGCTGGGCGCCCCCTTCTTGGCGATGGCTTCATAGAGGGCCACGTGATCGCCCAGCTCGACGATCTTCTGCTCATAGGTCGTGCGCTGCTTCGCCTCTTTCTTGTGCAGCCGCTCGTACTCTTGCACGATCTTGGTCCGCTTGCCCTGGATCTCGTTGTAGGAATAGCGGAAGCCGGAGCGGTTCTTGAGGCCGAGCAGATCGAGGACCTCGATATTCTCGATACGGAAGACGGGATACTCGTTGCCGCGGCCCGCGGAGGTGTCGAGCAGCCACTTGACCGCCGATTCGTGACGTCCATCGTCGGTTGCCAGCGACTGGCGATTGCTGATGGTCATCAGGCTGACGCGGGCAAACGTGTCGAGCGGCTTGACGCGCCCTTCGTGCAGCACGGGCAAGCTGCCATACTCTTGCACGCCCTTCGACTGCCCGCTGTGCAGCGACGACAGCACCATGACCAGGTAGAGGCCGACCAGCCCGGCCACTCCAACAGGCAAGAAGCGCTCGGTCGCCGACACGGGCTTGGTCTCGTCTTTCTCCGCCTTGGCAGCGGGCAAGAGACGGCCCGACACCGCGCGGGCCTTCAAGAAGCCCTGCAACTTGATGCCGAAGTGAACGATCATGCCCA
>JBFWSD010000962.1:0-3607 GCA_050248575.1 Gemmataceae bacterium | reverse complement strand
TAGTCGCTCTTGCCCGGGTCGAAGTAGCCCCACGAGGCGCGGGCTGCCAGCGCCGCCTGGAAGTTGTTCTTCTTCTTGTCAAAATCGAAGTGGTCGTCCTCGTTGAAGACGATGGGCATGGGGCGGTAGCCCGGCACGGCGCGGGTCTTCTCGACCATCTGCGTGATGCGGGCCGGATCGCTCACGCCGTTGCCGTGTACCAGCAGGAAGTCGGACGTCTTGACCACGCTGGCGCCCGGAATGGTGCCGCCGCCATAGCTGGTGCCGATGAGGAAGCGGCGGCCATCTTTTTCTCTCTTCTTGGCCCGCTCGATCAGCTCGTGGACCCGGTCGGGTTTCAAGATGGCATGGTCGTAGCGGACGTTGCACTCGTTGTTGATCTCGATGAGCACGTGGCGGTAGCCTCGCTCGAATAACCAGTCGAGCGTGGCGTCAACAGCATGGAGGACGGCTTGTTCGTCCTTCAGACGCTGGTCCTGGCCGAAGTAGAAGATGCCCAGGATGACGACCATGCCGAGTTGATCGGTGCGGTCGAGCACCAGTTCGAGGCGTTTGAGATAGTCGGGCCGGAGGCTGCCGTCGGCGTTGATCGCCGAATTGTGCCAGGGCTGATCCTTCGAGTAGCCCTGCGGGCTGCCCCCTTGCAGATTGAGGGTGACGGCCAGCAGCCCGTGCTTGCGATACTCGGGCAGGGCAGCCAGAAACTCGCGCGTGTTGCGGTCGGGATCCCACTTCTTGGTATCGGGATAAGCCCAGCGCGTTCGGGTTTCGGGATTGAGATCATCGAAGGTGGCCTGCACCATGCGCGAGTTGAGGAGCAGTCCTTCGATCTTGTGTCCTTGCCAGGAGCGGCCCGCGTAGGTGGGCTTGTTGTTGATGAGGAAGCCGTCCCCCTTGATGGCAATCTCGGTCAGCCGCTGCGGCGGCTCGGCCCGGGCCAGTGCGGCAGTCGTCAGCAACACGAAACCAAGAAGGCAGCGCTGCATGGTGAACTCTCGGGTAAGAGGGCCGTGCGACACACGCCGTACCGGACCGCCCGGAAGGTGTTTCTGATCTATAGTAAAGTACGCCAGCACGAGTAGTGGGCACATAAAAATTGCTTGCTGCCTGGGCTTCCCGGCGTGATATAGTAAATCCACCCGGATGCCGGGCGAACGAAGGAGCAAGAGGAATCGCCATGTCCAATCGACTGGGGCCGATCGAGATCGATTGCGATGCTCCGCCCTATGCCATCGTGCGGGCGTGCCAGATGGTGGGCATTCAGGCCCCCGAAGACGTCCGCTGGTGCCGGATGACGAACTTTGCCAACCAGCAAATCACCTGGCGCGACATCCTGCGCCACCCCTGGCGGCTGTTCGTGCGGCGTGCCCGGATCGGCAACGGCATGTGCGCCTGCGGGCAGAAGCTGCCCGGCCTCGAGAAGTGCACCTTCACGCGCGTCTCGGGGCGCAAATCCATCTATCACATCGGCCAGTGCGCCCAATGCAAGACCATCTACTGGGAAGAAGGCTGAGCCTTGCTCCCTACGTGCATCTCTAGACGGTGATAGCGGGAATCCTTAACGACGGCTGACGAAGTGCGGCTTGCCCCGGGTAGTCTGTTCCCAGACTTTGCGCCCCGTGCGGTCGAACTCGATGACGCGGCGCCCCTCGGCGCTGGCAACCAGCGTGTGCCCGTTCGCCAGCCGGGTGGCCGAGGACGGCGTGTCGACTTTCACTTCCCAGAGCACGCGCCCTTCCGCATCGATTTCTACCACGCGGTTGGCCCCGTAGTTGGCCAGCAAGAAGCGGTCGGCGCCGATCATATCGATTGCACCCCAGCTCTTGAGATCCGGGATACGGATGATGCGTTCTTCTTCGCCGTTCGCGTTCAGCTCGACAATGTGCCCCTGGCTGTGCAGGTAGACAATGTGGCCGTTGTCGAGCTTGCGGGCCTGGTAAATGTGCTTGGGCAGACGCAGGAAGAAGACCACCCGCCCGCCGCGCGTGACTTCTTGAAGCGTGGATTCGGTGGCGATGAAGGTGTTCCCGTTGGCCAGCCGCTGACAACTGACGGGCCACAACGCCTGCTTGGTCCACACTTCCTTGCCGTCGGCGTCGTACTCGGTCACGCTCCCCTCGCCCGAGAAGTTGGCGATGAGCAGATGATTGTTGGGCAGACGCTGCACCGAGGTGGGATTGTAGACGGCGATCTTCCAGCGCGGCTTGCCGTCGCTGCCGCACTCGAAGACCTGGCCCCCTTCTTCGCCGAACGACTCGCCAATGACCGTGAGGCCAAGGGGCCGCAGCCGCGCCGCCAGGTCGATCTTGTTCTCGTTGGCTTGCCACCATTCCTGCCAGCCTGCCCGGCATTGTCGGCAGCTTTCCACGCTGGCGCTGTCGAGCGCCGCCGGAACGCCCTTGTCGCCGGCGATGCGTCGCATCAGCTCGTCGGCTTGCAGGGCCAGCCCGGGCTCGCTGCTATCGATGAACTCGAGCAACTCGACGACTACCGACTTGTCGCCAGTGCGAACCAGCCCGAAGACCGCCTCGCGGCGCACGACCAGGTCCTTGTCCTTGACCAGCGCCTTCAAGAAGGGCCGATCCTCCGGCTTCTCGGAACGGGCCAGGCAAAGGGCCGCCGCCCGCCGCCGCAACGGATGCTTGTCGAGCGTCGCCTGCCGCAGGGCAGCGTCGATCCCCTCTTTGCCGTTCAATTCCTTGAGGATGGCGATCACGTCCTCCTCGAGGCCGCGATGACCGGCGTCGGGAAGATAACCCACCAGCACGGCGTTGGTGCCCTCGGGGCGCAGCTTGCCAAGCACACGGAGAGCCGCCGCCGTGGCATCAACGCCAATATCCTTGGGCAACTTGTCCAGGATCTGCTTGGCCCGCAGCGCGACCTCGGGATCGGTGCTGTCGGCAGCCTTCAAGAGCGCGGGCAAAACCGCGGGCCCCAGCGCGAGCAGTTCCTTGCCCGCTTCTTCGCGAATGAGGAAATCGTCGTGTCCCAGACGGTCGACGAAGGTGCCTACCTTTAGCCGGGCCAGATCGTTGAGTGTTCGTTGCTGGAAGAATTCAAGCAGGGCAGGACCGGTGGTTGGAACGCCGGCCGCCTGCAAGAGCTGCTCGTCCCCGGAGGGCGCGGCTTCTGCCGCGTCCGCCTGGGCCAGGCACGTGCACAGGATCAAGGGCAGGATGCTGTTCATTATTACCCCTGATTTCGACGCCCGCTGGATGAAGAGCGTTCCACATTCGGTTGACCAGGACTGAAGGATACGATACCGATGTTCACTGCCGCAAGCCATTCCTGGGGGGTACTTTTCGCCGGCCCGGCGCAGCATTATGCAGCGCGGCGAAGCCGCAACCAAATCTTCCATCAAAAAGCGCCCGCGGATGAACGCAGCGCGGCGAAGCCGCAACCAAATCTTCCATCAAAAAGCGCCCGCGGATGAACGCGGACTCCGTGCGCGGATTTTCGCGGATCTGTCGCGGCAGATTGTCACGTTTACCGACGTTGCACGAATCCGCGCGCATCCGCGCACGCAGTCCGCGTCCATCCGCGGGCGAATTGTGCGATTCCCTCGCAAGCAAGATCATGCGCAAGGCGCGCAAAAGTTTGCTGTTTG
>JBFWSD010000961.1:0-3610 GCA_050248575.1 Gemmataceae bacterium | reverse complement strand
AGAACAGCACGTCGGGCTGATGTGCCTTCACATGCTTGACCACGTCGTTGTGCGGAAACCACATGGCCTTGGGGGACCAGTCGAACTGCTTGGTGTCGACGCCGCCGCGCGTGTTGTGATTGCCCGTGAAGCCGGCAACGACGATGGTCTCTTTCGCTTGCGGGTCCTTGCGGATGGTGCCGGTCCATTCGTAGGGGCGCGACTTGCCGCCCGCCCGCACGAGATCGTAGACGACCCGATAGGGCACATCTTTCTTCATGTCCCAGTCGGGCACGCGAAAGGTGGCCGTGAAGGCGGGAGCAATGACCTTCGCCGTGGCGATCGCGGTCCACTTGCCCTCTTTCATGATCTCCAGCCGCGCCGTCTGCGTGTCGGCCGGGCCGATCGGCATGAGCTGGGCCGTCAACTTGAGGACGCCGCGGCTGGTCGTGTATTGCGTACACAGGATGGGCCCCGCCAGGCGCGCATCATCCACGTCGAGCTTGCTGCCCGCCACCTTCCAGTCGCGAAACCACCAGCGGCCCGTCTCCTTGCCCGCGCCCGGATGGGAAACCAGGGCCAGATTGCCCACCAGGCGTTTGGCGGGCACGGTCCATTCCGCCGAGGAGAGGACCTTGCCCGCGCGATCGCGCACGGTCAGCTCGAGCGCGTAGGCATCCTCCTTGGCGGGCCTGGCAGACAGTGCCAGCGTCGCGTCCTTGATCGGCCCCGCCTGCGCGGGCTGCTTGCCTTCGATCTTGTCTTCCTTGAGTTTCTCACGATCGAGGAAGAAGGCCTGGCCTTGCGAAGTGACGCCCGCGAAGATGCCCGCGCCGGGCCCGGCCGCGTGATGGACCAGAGCGGCGGCGCGGTAATCGAGATCGGCGCTGCCCGCGCCCAGGAGGAAGCCGCCCGCTGCTTGCGGGGACACGGTCTGGCCCGGTTCGCTCAGGCCAAGGCGAACCGATTCCTCGAGTGTGCCTTGCTTGTCGGCCAGGCGATGGGTGAGCAGGTGGAGGGTGCGATAAGGTCGGTTGGCCCCGCCTTCGGTGCATTCGATGCGGCCCTCATGGAGGCGCCAGTCTTGCAGGCGATTGGCCCAGAATTCCGGCCCGATCCAGACGCGTTCGGTCTTTGCGGGCAGGTCGCTGGCAAAATCTGCCCCGACGAGCGTCGGCGTTACGAGGGCAAGCGCAAGGACAGCCAGGCAGCATTGCTTCATGTTGCTCTTCCTGAAGAGGGGTTCGCGGGACGGGGCGAGTCTCGACCTGAACATTATAGTTGTGCTGCAGGCGCAGCCAACGCCCCAACTTGTCCGCACAGTGTAAATCGAACCTATGCGAAGCTCAGGTGCAGAAGGGCTGCCAGTAGCCCGCGGGGGTGCGGATTTCATTCGGTTTGTAGCGGGCCTTGTACTGCATCGAGCGGCAGCCCGCGACGAAGTAACCCAGGTACAGATGAGGCACCGGCTTGCGGGCCGCCTGCTCCAGCAGGCACAGCACGTTCCAGGTGCCCAGCGAGCGGTGCCGCTCGTCGGGATCGTGAAAGAAGTAGATGGCCGACAGCCCGCGGGGCAAGTCATCCACGTAGCCCACGCCCACCAGCCGATCGTCGAGGTAATAGCACCATTCTTGCGTGACGATCGGGTTCTCGACGAAGGAGAACGAATAGCTGCGCGCGTCCTTGGGATCGTGTTCGGGCCAGCCCTTGAAATCGGACTGAAAGGCGTGGTAGCGGTCGTAGAGGTCGAGCCGCTCGCGGCTGACGCGCGGCGTGCCGATCTCGAGACGGATGGTCCCCTCGTTGGCGGCGCGGACGCGGCGCTGGCTGCGATCGGGCCGGAAACGGTCGGCACAGACGCGCAACGAACGGCATTCGGCGCAGCCCTGGCAGCGGGGCCGGAACAGCGAGATGCCGAAGCGACGCCAGCCCGCTTCCAGCCGTTCCATGTATTCGTCAGAGGTCAGCTCGCTGACCATGACGTATTCGAGCTGCCAGCACCGATCGGGCAGGTAGCCGCATACGCTGGGAGACGAAACGTAGTTGAAGACTGATTCCATGCCAGGTCCTGCGACACGATCACGCTGCCGTATGTCCCGATACGAAAGCGCGCGGGCTGACCACGGGAATTCCGCGAAAAGGGTGCGATGCGAGCAGGTCGCCATCCCCGCTGATGATATGGCTTGCTCTGCCACTGAGCGCTAATTCGAGAAACATGTCATCGTTCGGATCGCGGCAGTGCTGCACCTGCTCTGTAATCTCCACCAACTTCGGATACATACTTGTTGAATCTCGGGCGTCGGAGTACTTCATCGAGCTCAGCAATGGTTGCCTGCTCGGCAATCACTCATCTTGTAGCAGCTTTTCGAGAAGCTCCGGGGTCAAGCCTCGCGTCTCGGCTTCCTTGCCGATTTCATCCATGATCTGCTGGAGAGTCCGACTCGGATTCGCGGTCAATTCCCGCAAACGCAGCCGCAACAGGAGCTGCATCTTTTGCTGATCCTCGACAGAAGCCTGGCTGAGAGCGCGGGCAGTATCGGGATCGACCTCAATCGAGATGGTGGTGATTGGTGTCATGCGAATCTCTCAATTTGGCTTGCCGAACGCTTCTGGCGCGCGAAGGTTGAAGGAGCGCATCACGACTCGACCACCGCGCGGATCTTCTTGAGGGCCTCGGCGTATTTCTCGAAGCTGAGGCCGTCCACGGTGACTGTGCTCTGGCCGGAGAAGCCGTCCACGAGCGGGCCCTCGTCCACCATCAGCCGGAGGAGCTCTTGTTCCTGGTCGAGGTCGAAGAGGTTGGGGTCGAACTCGGCCTTCCTGAGGTGGCGGACTCCGGCGGCCAGTCCGTAGGCGCCCCAGTTGCTGACGCCGCAGACGATGAGCCGGTCGGTGGCGATGCGGCAAGCGACGGTGGCGCCGCCGGGGATGTTGCGGCGGACCACTTCCCAGGGGAGCTTGCCCATGCCGATCTCGTTGCCGCCGTCGCCGATGCCGATGGTGACGGGCTTCTTGTCGGCTGCCCCTTCTTCGAAGAGGTGGTGGGCCGGGCTCATGTTCGCCGAGATGTCCTTGCCGCGCATGGTATGGCAGCGATCGAAGTGTTCGGGGGCCACCTCGCGCTGGAAGCAGCCCACGGTTTCTTCATGCGTGCCCGCCTGCGCCTTGAGCGAATCGAGCGTGTGACTTGGCCCGACGCGTTCGAGGGCGATCAGGTGCGTGAGGACGCCGGTGCGATCGCTGATGAACTCGCGATACTCCCAGGGGCGCAGGTCGTCGCCGGGGGCGGGCAGCGTGATGATCGGCACGGATTTGCCCAGCCCGCTGGCCCAGATGCCCTTCTCGAGCGGCTTGCGGCAGAAGTTGTCGGCGAGCAGCACGACGCGCATGCCGAGCGGCACCAGTGCCCGGGCCAGGTAGACGGCGCCCAGCGGCCCGTCGGTCTCGGCGGCCGGCGGCTCGCCGTGCGGAATGTAGAAGCCGGTCAAGATGCCGATGGTCGGCGCCTGTGCCTGCGCCAGCTCGGCGCAGGCGCTGCCAAAGTCTGCCACGGTCTCGGTAATGAGATTGCGCTGGGGGTCGCGCGCCAGGCCGCGATTGCCGACGTCTTGCTGGATGATCGCACGGATCA
>JBFWSD010000960.1:0-3612 GCA_050248575.1 Gemmataceae bacterium | reverse complement strand
GAAGACTCTCATCCTGCTGAAGCCCGATTGCCTGCAGCGGCGACTGGCGGGCACGGTGCTGCAACGGTTCGAGCAGAAAGGGCTGCGGCTGGCGGGCCTCAAGCTGGTGCAGGCCGATCGCGCTCTCGCCGAGAAACACTACGCCGTCCACAAGGGCAAGCCTTTCTACGATTCGCTGCTCAACTTCCTTCTCTCCGGGCCGACGATGGCCTTGGTGCTGGAAGGACGCGAGGCCGTCACGGCATGCCGGAATCTCATCGGTGCCACCGACGGCGTGAAGGCGGCCCCGGGCACCATCCGTGGCGACTTTGGCATCAGCGTGCAGAACAACCTGATCCATGGCAGCGACAGCCCGGAGAATGCCGAGACCGAGATCGCGCTCTGGTTCCGGCCCGACGAGCTGGTCAACTTCACGCCGGTGGACAGCCCGTGGGTCGCGGGCAGCTGAACGCCTCAATGCTGCTGGACGAAGCGAACAACGGACTGCGCCGCCGGGGTCGTCTTTGAAGAGTTAAGCTATCCCAATATAACGGTATACTCCGCCAACGTCGCGCCTGCGGCCACGCGGCGAAGGTCTGCCTCGGACAACTTGCCAGCGGCATGCTGTCGTTCCAGTTCTTCCTTGGTGGCGTTCTGATATTCCTGAGCCGTAAACACGAAGCCTGCCTCGGCACCCAGCTCGATGATGGCAGCCAGCATGGCTTCTCGTTGCCTGGCCGTGATCTCACCCAGTTTGGCTCGCAGGGCCTCGTCGGTGCTGACCTTGTTCATGAACTGAAGAGCATTCTGGCTAGACATAGATTCACCTCTACTTGGTCAGGTCACTTATTACTTTATCGTCGACGTGTGACATGACCAAACTCAATGCTGCTGGACGAAGCGAACGATGGCCTGCGCCACCGGGTCGTCGTCGTCGATGGCCTTGAACATGATGGTGTTGTGATTTCGTCCGGGGATCTCGAGCAGGCGAGAGTCGCAGCCCGTCTGGAGCAAGGCAGCGTGGAAATCGCAGGCCATGCCCCCGAAGGTGGGCAAGTCTCTCTCGGCGGCCATGATCAGGAAGGGGGGCAGCCCGGTCCGCACGTGGGTGCGTGGCGAGGCCGCCGCCCGCGCTTGCTCGTCGTTGCCGAACGCGTGCCCGAATGCGTTCACGCTCAGTGGAATCTCGGGCAGCACACCGCTTACCAGCGGCTCCGGGCCATCCCGGATCGGCATCAGTTCATCGATCCGGAATCCTTCATCGCCCGCGCCGCCGAGCGTGACTTGCAGATTGCCGGACGGTATCTCGTAAACGCCGCTGATGGTGATCACGCCGGCGAGCAAATCGGCGCGCAGTCCTTCGTCGCGCAGATAGGACTCGTCGGTGGCCAGGAGCGAAACGAGGTGGCCGCCGGCGGAGTGCCCCGCCAGGAAGAGTCGCTCGGGGGTGCCGCCGTGGCGGGCGATGTTGGCCCGCGTCCAGGCCACCACGCGGGCCAGGTCCTTCACATGCTCCGGATGTCTCACCCACGGCGACTGCCGATAGTTGGGCACAACCACGCCGATGCCGCGGCTGGCCAGGTACTTCGCCACAGAAGGATAGAGTCCGCAGCAACGGTTGTCGCCGATCAGCCACGCGCCGCCGTGGACCAGGATGACCACGGGAAAAGGCTCGTCTGAGCGTGGCAAGAAGAGATCGAGCGTCTGGCGGAACGAGCTGGCCTCGGGAACGTAGGCGACGTCGCGGAGCTCTTTCACTTCGAAGTCTTGATCGTCCACCGGCGCCGCCGGATTCCACAAGGGCAACGAGGTAACGCGGCAGCCCAGCAAGCCCAGGAGCGCCAGCGCGAGGATGCTATTCCTGCCCGTCCGGTTCGAGAACATGCCAGACCTCCTATTCATCGAGGGCGTGGCTATAGCAGAGGGGGCCAAGGTGCCGCAAGTCGCGTTACTCGAATCGGCGGTCAGCGTCGCTATAATACCGGCAACTTGAACGTTCCACCGCCGGAGGCTCCTGCCATGAAGATCACCGCCATCCAGACTCTCGTCTGCCATGCCCGCATGCGCAACTGGATCTTCGTCAAGGTCCTCACCGATCAGCCCGGGCTGCACGGCTGGGGCGAGGCCACACTCGAATGGCACACCCGCGCGGTGGTTGGCGCCGTCGAGGACCTGGCCACCTTGCTCATCGGCGAAGACCCGCGCCGCATCGAGCATCTGTGGCAGATGATGTACCGCCAGCACTTCTGGCACGGCACCGGCGTGGTGCGGGCCACGGCCATCTCCGGCATCGACATCGCCCTCTGGGACATCCTGGGCAAGATCCATGGCGTTCCCTGCCATCAACTCTGGGGCGGGCCGGTGCGCGATTACATCCGCCTCTATTGCCATCTCGGCGGCGGCAAGATGGAAGACTTCTACGAAACCACGCCCGCCGACGCGGGCCGCTTCGCCGATCTTGCCAGGAAAGCCGTCGCAGACGGCTTCACCGCTTTCAAGTCGATGGCGGTCCCCGAAACCATGCCCCTCGAAGGGCTGCGGCCCATCCGCTATGCCGAGGCCTGCGTGAAGGCAATGCGCGACGCCGTGGGGGACTCGATCGACATCATGGTCGATTGCCACGCCCGGCCGTCGCCGCGCATGGGGCTGCGCTTCGCCCGCGCCCTCGAACCCTACGGCCTTTATTTCTTCGAAGAGCCTTGCTGGCCCGAGACGATGGAGGACATTGCCCTCATCCAGCGCGCCGTGACCACGCCGATCGCCACGGGCGAGCGACTCATCAGCCAGCATGCTTTTCGCGAGCTGTTCGAGCGCCGGGCCGCCAGCGTGATCCAGCCCGACATCACGCATTGCGGGGGCCTGAGCGAGGTGCGCCGCATCGCCGCCATGGCCGAGAGTTATCGCGTCGCCATGGCGCCTCACAACCCGCAAGGGCCGGTCTCGACCGCCGCCTCGCTCGAGTTCGGCTTTGCCACGCCGTCGTACATCATCTGCGAGTCGGTTCATCTGGACGTCCCCTGGCGACAAGAGGTCGTGCAGGAAGGCTTCACCATCGAGCCGAAGGGCAGGCTGGTGCGGCCCTCCCAGAAGCCCGGGCTGGGCATCGAGATCAACGAGGCCGAAGTCAAGAAGCACCCCTTTCAGCAAGAATTGCTCCAGCGCAGCTTCTACGCGGACGGCGCCGTCGGCGACTGGTGAGCCCGACCGCTTGCACACTTTTGCTTGCACACCGACGGCTGTGGTGCAATCGATCCTTCATGTTGATGCCGCCGGACTTAGGGCGAAAATCGCCGATTTCGGAGTGTGCAAGCGGCCCGGCTACAGTCCGGTAGCCGCGGGGCGAATCCGCGCGCGACGCTGCCATTTCCCTCTATGTTGCGCCGGCGAAGGGAAAAGTTGATGTCCGGTTTGTCAGTCAGGTTTGTGTCTCGCCGCGGAGGATCGAAGGCGCGGCTGTGCGTCTCACGACAGGCACGCTTGATCCCCGACGCGTCGAGAATTACACTAACATCAAGCCAGCCCGAGATTCCCACCAACTTCCTGCCGGGAAGCCTGCCATGCCGACCAATCGAAGCAGCCTGTGCTGTGGGCTGTTACTGGTTCTCAGCGCCAGCCCGACTTTTGCCGACGAGC
>JBFWSD010000959.1:0-3628 GCA_050248575.1 Gemmataceae bacterium | reverse complement strand
GACGGCACTGAAGCTGTTCTCCGAGTGCAGCGCCTGAACGAGCGTTTGCAACCTTATCTGCGACCAGTCTCGCTCCAATCTGATGAATCTCGAGAGCGCGATGCCTTGTTGAAGGAGCGCGACGAACTGCTGGCAACTCTCGCCCGCAGAGTTCTTCAGCGCTCGAGCGAGCGTGTTTTGCCCCTGGAGCGTATTCAGAAGCAGATTCCCGAAGACACAGCAGTGATTTTCTGGCTCGATGTTTTCGATCAGCACGTGGCCTGTGTGCTGCGCCGCAGCGGACCGCCCCGGTGGGTGAAGCTGCCCGGTTCCGGCGCCCAGGATGCATGGAAAGACGACGACTCCGAGTTACCCGATCGTACGCTGGCCGCGCTGGCGAACGGCGTGGCCGATCCTGCCGCGCAAGCAGAGTTATGCAAACAGTTGTACCGCCAACGTTTCTCTGCCGTGGAGTCGCACCTGAAGGACGTCAAGCACTTGCTGATCGTGGCTGCGGGGCGCATGTCCGCGATGCCCGTGGAAGCGTTGACCACGCGTTTCACAATCAGCTACATCCCGTCGGCCAGCATCTATGCCCGACGAATGGAACAGCATCGGCCGTTGCAAGCATCGTCATCGCTGGTGCTCGCCGACCCTGACTTTCGACGCAAAGAAGCCCGAGAGCTGCCGACACCTCCTTATGGCCTGCTCGTGAAGGTGGTCTCCCCCCGCGGCCTCGCTGCGCGTGCTGGTCTGCGCCCCGGTGATGTGCTGCTGGACTACGCCGACAAACGGCTCACCAAGCCCGAGGACTTGAAGCCTCCCAATGATGCGGACCGAGTAACGCTGAGATTCTGGCGCGACGGGCGGACCTACATGGGCCGCATTCCTGCCGGCGGTCTGGGATTGGTCGTCGATGCGCGGCCGATCGAGAAGGCATGGGCAGCCTGGAGCCAGCGGGTGAGTGAACTAGACGCATTGAGTCGAGGAAGCAAGGACTGGCCCGCGCTGCCCGGCACGCGTCTGGAGGCCCGTACCCTGGCGACGCTTGTACCCGACACCACACTGTTGCTGGGTGCCGATGCCAGCGAGCAGAAGCTGGCGGCCTTGGTTGCCGAAGATCAGCTGAAGAAGTACCGCCTGATCCACCTGGCCACGCACGGAGAAGCCAATCCCTCTCTTCCCAAACAGACAGCATTGATCCTGGCCCAGAATCAACTCTCGCTCGACGACGAGTCAAAGCAGGTGCTAGCTCACAAGCAGCCCGCAAGTGGTCGGCTCACCGTCGAAAAAGTGCTTGCCGACTGGAAGCTGGATGCCGACCTGGTGGTCCTGAGCGCCTGTCAAAGCGGTCTGGGCAAGGCAACAACTGCCGACGGTATGCTGGGCTTCTCGCAAGCGCTACTGCAAAAGGGAGCGCATAGTGTTGTCCTGTCGCTCTGGAAAGTAGACGACTCGGCTACGGCATTGTTGATGGCCCGTTTCTACGAGAATCTTCTGGGACGCCGGGCGGGCTTGAAACAGCCCTTGCCGCGCGCGGCCGCATTGGCTGAGGCCAAGACGTGGTTGCGAACCCTTTCGCGTGCGGATGCGGCCAAGCGACTGGCAGGGCTGGTCGACGGCGTTCCCCGTGGCGAACGCGGCACGATCAAAGCCGCCTTGCCGACACGCACACCAAAAGCCACTGAAACCGCTGACCGCCCCTTCGCTCATCCTTACTACTGGGCCGCCTTCATTCTGGTGGGTGACCCGAATTGATTACCTTCGTTGGCAGAATTCGTGGCTGGTTTACCTGGTGGGCGGCCGGAGCGAGCAGATTCAGCCGTCGGCGGCCCACCCACTTTGCCGTGTTCGACAGCGCGCCCAAGTGCCGATGCCGAGTTTCAGCACAAAGTTGCCGTCGAATGACTGGTCGATCACTTGCACGCGGATCAAGGTGGCCCGTGATCGCCGCCACGGCTGGGGAGAGGGTCTTGCCTACTGGGCCGGGCCCAATCGTTAGCCCGAATGAATCCGACTGTTAGCAACTCTAATGCGTCGATTCGAAGGCGCGTTGTTAAGCTCATCTTCCAGTTGGGTCGGCCGACTTGCAAGACGCGCACGCCGTGAAATGCCTTCCGTACACACAGAACCGGAAATGGTAAGTGGGGGAAGCCGTTACCACAAGACGGACGAAGCTCGTGGAAGATCTGAATGGCGCCTTCACGACAGGGCGATTGGCGCTGATTTCCGTACTGGCAATGATGGCCGGTTCCGCATCGGCTGACGAACCAAATCGTGTCGACGCGAAGACATGGTCTTTTGTCGAACAGAATTGCATCGACTGCCACGGCCCCGACACTCAAGAAGGTAGCCTGCGCTTCGACAGGCTCTCAAGGACGCTCGACGACCGGGCAACTTTGCCGGTCTGGGTGAAGGCGCTCGATCGACTGTCGCGAGGTGAAATGCCGCCTCCCTACGCATCGCAACCGAAACAGAACGAGGCCCGCGCTTTCGCCGCGGCAATGACGAAGCAGTTGCATGCGGCGTCGCTGGCACAGCAACGCCACGAGGGCCGCGTGGTCCTGCGACGCCTCAATCGCAATGAATACGAGACGACGCTACGCGACCTGCTGGGCACGCAGGTTTCCGTAAAGGACTTGTTGCCCGAAGACGGCGTGGTGGCGGGATTCGACAACGTCAGTGAAGCGCTCGATGTCTCGTCGGTGCATCTGCTGCGTTACCAGGAGGCGGCCGAGAAGGCCGTACGTTCCGTCGTTCCTGCGCAGGCGCCGCAGCGGTTCAAGGAACGCCGCACGGGGCGTCAGATCATCGACCAGAGCCGATATCTCAAGACCTACCTCGATAAGACATTCCGGCTCGAAGGCGACAATCTCATCACCTTCATGCGTCATTACGGCAGCACGGCTTGCCAGACGCCAAGTGCGGTTCAGCCAGGTCGGTACCGCGTGCGGGCTTCGCTCGCCTCCGTCGGCTGCGGCAGCAAGTCACTCCCGGTCGTTCTTGTGGCCCACGGCTACACGCGCCGCGCGGATTTCCAGGAATGCAGAGTGGCGGACGTTCCGCCTGATCGAACCATCGTGATTAGCGAGGAATTCAGCCTGGATGGCCGCGAGACCGTGCAGATTTCCGGCTGGGATCTGCCGAGCGCTCGCGATTTGAAAGAACGCGTCGATGGGCCATTGAAGAGCTACAACGGACGGGGGCTTGTCATCGAGTGGGTCGAGATCGAAGGGCCGCTCGACGAGTTTCCCTCGGCCGGCTACCGACGCTTGTTTGGCGACGTCCCGTTGAAGCCCAGACCGCGGACTTATCCCGCGACACTGGAAGTCGTGTCCGCGAAACCGCGCGAAGACGCCAGCCGCTTGATTCGTGCGCTATTGCCCGTTGCGTTTCGCCGTCCGGTCGATGAGCCGCTGGCCAGCTACTTTGTCAAGCTGGCTCACCAGCAGCTCGATCAGGGCCAGTCCTTTCAAGAGGCACTGACGGTCGCCTACACGGCCGTCTTCTGTTCGCCGCACTTTCTGTATCTGAACGAGCCGGCCAACAAGCAGCACCCGGAACGCAAGACCCAGCTGGACGACTACGCGCTGGCGTCGCGCCTGTCGTACTTTCTCTGGTTGTCGCTGCCCGACGCCGAACTGACCAG
>JBFWSD010000958.1:0-3635 GCA_050248575.1 Gemmataceae bacterium | reverse complement strand
CATGGAGCCCGAGCATTTTCTTGAGCGCATCCTGAAGAGTGCCCTTGTAGATCTGCGCACGCCGCTCGAGCGCGTCGGTCGTATCGTGCAAGCCAAGAAAAGCGTCGATGTCTTCCTGATTGTAAAGGCGGCAGTATTCCACCGCGAAGCGTTGACAATCATCGTCGCTCAGAGGAATCTTCGATGGTACACGGCGGACGCAGCCCGCCAGCAGCAGGCTGCCACAGGTCAGCAGGATCAGTTTGCCGCGCCAGGTGGGCGTCATGGTGTGAATTCCTTCGACGCAAAGTCGGCTGTTGGTCCTGCCACCTCACGAAACGAACCACAGAGACGCAGAGGACGCCGAGGAAGAAGCACAGAGAGACGCCGGCGCGGGCACTAAATAATTGATTATTTTTGTATTAAACTCTGTGTTATCCGTGTCTGTGGTTCGTTGCGCGCAGTATTCTTCCTGATGACGCCATTCATCGACCGCAATCTGGCGTCACTTCACATCGCGCCAGAGCCAGCGCAGCGAGTCGGGCAGGATCGCGCCGCCGTGCTTGCCGTTGTGGCCGCCGTCGCCAAAGACCGCCTTGTAGTCGTAGCCCGCGAACTTCAGGGAACTCTCCATCTGCAAGTTGGCCAGGTACCAGTTGCCGTGCAGGTTGTTCAGGTCGCCCGAGCCGTCTTGCAGGAAGACGCGGATCGGTTTTTTCTCGGTCTTGCGGATCATGCCGGGATAGACGTCGCCGCCGCGGATGTTGGTGAAGCTGCCCACGTGGCTGAGGACCTTGCTGAACAGGTCGGGCCGCTCCCAGGCCACGGTGAAGGCACAGATGCCGCCCGAGCTGATGCCGCCGATGGCCCGGCCCGCCGCGTCTTGCCGCAGCTTCAGGTTCTTGCCCACTTCGGGCAGGATCTCCTTTTCCAGGAAGGTGGCGTACTGATCGGAGAGCGTGTCGTACTCGAAGCTACGGTTGCTGCGGGCCTTCTTGCCCTCGACGCCCGGGATGGTGCCCGGGTTGATGAAGATGCCCACGGTGACCGGCATCTCCTTCTTGTGGATGAGGTTGTCGAAGACGATGGGCACGCGGAACTGGCCCTTGTCGTTCTGGTAGTTGCCGCCGTCCTGGAAGACCATGACGCAGGCGGGCGTCTTGCCGTCGTACTGGGCGGGCACATAGACCCAGTAATCGCGGACCGTACCGGGGAAGACCTTGCTGGTCCAGGTATGCTTGGTGACCTTGCCCTGGGGCACGCCGTCTTGCCGCATGGAATCGTCGCCGAGCTGGTAATCGTCGGCCGCGGGCAGCGAGATGGTGGTCAGTACCAGAACGAGCAGAGCAACCAGGCGGGCCATGGTAAACCTCACGATCGGGTGGCAGGAAAGCGACGCGTACACGTTACCACGACGAGGGAGAGTGCGGCAGCGTCAGCGCATGAAGCGGCCCACCATCTCTTGATAGGCGCGTTGCTTCTCGGTCCAGAGCTTGACCTCTTTATCGAGAGATTCGTGGTCGACCTGCTTGTCGGCGCCGCGTTCGAGCACGTTGCGGGCCAGTTCGCACACGTGCGTGGATGACTGCAAGAGCTCCAGACCTTTGACGCGGACCGCATCGCCGTCGGGATTGGCGAACCAGGGAGGCTGCTGCCAGCGCGCCTCGAGCTTGCGGAGCCGTGCGCAGGCCGATTCCAGCTCGGCCATCGACTTGTTGACCTCGGCCTGGTCGCGCTTGTCGGCGGGCTGCTTCAGCAAGGGCAGCACGCCTTCGTTGTAGGCCAGCTGCAGGGCACGGGTGGCTTCCGCGATATCTTCTTCCTGAACGAGCACGCGGAGCTTGAGCCAGCGCGTGTCGTTGCTGGTGACCTTCAGCACCACGCCGACAAGGATCACGGGCAAGAGGAACAAGCCAAGCACGGCCGCCAGGCGCTGGGGCCGCGCGCCAAAGCGCTGGAAGTGAAGCAAGAAGGCAGCAGCCGCACCGGCCCCGGCGCCGCCGAAGTGCGCCGCGGCACTGACGCGGGGCAAGAAACTGATGAACGTGATCAGCACCAGGTTGATGACCAGGTTGCGGCCAAACATGCTTACCAGTTGAGGGGGCAAGTGATGCCGGTTGAGCAGGAACCAGGTGGCCAGTCCGCCGAGGAGGCCGCAGACCGCCCCCGAAGCGCCGATCGTGAATGCGAGCGTATTCATCAGGGCCACACAGCTGCCGCCAAAGCCGGCCAGCAGGTAAAGGACAAGGTAGCGCCAGCGGCCCCATAGCTTTTCGGAAATGGTCCCCAGCACCCAGAGGGCATACATGTTCATGCCGATATGGAAGACGCCGGCATGATCGAAGCAGGTGGTCAGCGTGGTCCACCACTTGCCCTGGGCGATGGTGTAGGCATTCATGGCGCCGATGTCGTAGTAGACCTGGCCGAGTTTCTCCTGGTCGACCACATTGAGGTTCATCGGCATCAAGTACTTGTCGAAGACGCCGGCTTGCATGGCGAAATAGGCGCCGGCGGCAAAGACCATCACGTTGGCCATGATCAGGTAGCGCGTGACCACGGGCTGCGCATCGCTGAAGAACGCGGCGCGGACGGTCTCGCCGTGCTCGAAGGCCGACTCTTCAGGGCTCGGTTCGTGCTTGATTTCTTTGCGCGGCGCCACGCCGCGGCGCAGGCTGGCCAGGTCGCGACTGCTGGCCAGCACTTGCATGCCTGCATCGGTGACGGCATAGCCTTGCCCGCGCCCTTGCTGCCAGTCGGTGAGGCGGACCAGCCCGGCCATTCTCAGATCGTCGAGGAAGGGATCGAGGCTGTCGCGCTCGACCTGGTGGGCCCGCGCGAAATCGGCGGGATACCACGCGTCGGGCGTCGCCTCGGCGATGTGTCTCAGGAGTCCTTCCAGGGAGTGAATGATCGGTTCGCTCATCGTGAGGATTGCGGTTCCTGGGGCGCGGCGGCGGGAAACGTCATGGTGAAGGTCGAGCCTTGCCCGGGGATACTGTCCACGCGAATGGTGCCGCCGTGCAGCTCGACGAAAGCCTTGACCAGGGCCAGCCCCAGCCCCAGGCCGCGGCGGCCAAATTCGAACACTCCGGACGAGTGTCGCGATACGTCGAAGTCGGTGAAGAACGGCTCGAAGACGTGCTCCACCTTGGACGGATCGATGCCCATGCCGGAATCGCGCACCTCGAGTTCGATGCAGCCCGTGGGCAGACGCCGCCCGGAGACGTGGACCGTGCCGCCGTCGGGCGTGAACTTGATGGCATTGAGCAAGAGGTGCGTGAGGCTGTCGCGGATCTTGTCCGCTTCCACCGAGAAGGTGCCCACGTCGGGACGGATATCCACTTCAAGGGTGAGCTGGCGGCGTTCCAGGAAGGCAGCCACCTCGATGACCGCCTGGCGTACCAGTTCTTCGACCGCGACGTCGCAGCGTGCGAGGGGCCGATCGAAGCGGCCCGCCACGAGCATCTGCACGATCTGGTCGATGAGCCGGCTGAGGCGAACGCTGCCTTGATAGATCTGTTCGAGCCAGCCCTTGAGCGGCTCGGCGAGGGCAGGGGTCTGCCGCGCCAGCTCGCTCAGTCCGAGCACGATCGTCAAAGGCGTGCGCAGCTCGTGGCTGGCCACCTTGATGAAGCCAAGATTGAGCTCGTTGGCGT
>JBFWSD010000957.1:0-3637 GCA_050248575.1 Gemmataceae bacterium | reverse complement strand
TGCCAGCCTTGACTTCGGCGCGGACGCTCTTGCCGTCAAGGACCGCGCTGGCCGACTCGAGCACGTTGGCCGCGCTGTAGTTCGCCGTCACGGTCATCGTCGACTTGCCACGGGTTGTGACGCTGACGACACTGCGGCCCTGCTCGTTCGCCTTCAGGGTGAAGACGCACTCGCTCGCAGTCTTGCCCGCGGGCAATAGTCGAAGATAGCGCACCGACTCTTCACGGTCGGCGGCGACCACCGTTCCTGCAAGGAGAAAGATGAGGAGGAGGCCTCGGAGCATCATTGCCTCAAGGTAAGAGGTGGGGCCGGAGCAAGTCGGGCCCGTGATCTTTGCGCAACGCCTCGAAGATCTGCTCATCGGTCAGCTTCTTGTCGATCAGGTCGCCGAGCGCTCGCCGCATCTTGTTTGGCATGCCGCAGGCGTTGGGATTGCAACTGGCGAGCGTGTAGAAGTGGCCCGTGCAGCCATCCCCCTTCACCTTGCAAGTGCAGTAAATGCTGGCCAGGAACCACTCGATGCGTTCGGCGCGGGGCAGGTCCTTGCCCCGATCAGGCGGCAAGGGATCGTCTTCCACTTGCTTGCTCGGTGCGGGCACCAGGAGGGGCACCCGCTGCCCGGGCGAAAGATCGGCCTGGTCGAAGCCGCGCATGACCAGCCGGACCAGCGTCCGTTCCCGCCAGGGAGCGACCTGCTTCACGACAGCCTGGATGGGCTTGGCCGTCTGCAGGCTGACCTTGGTACCGGGCTGCAAGGCGCGGCCCCAGCGCATCGCTTCGTGATCGAGGAGATATTCCAGTTCGCCAGTGACATGTGTGAACAGCACCCGACCGGGCAGCCCGTCGGTCAGCCATTCCTTGCGCAAGCGGGCGGCCTGCTCGGCTTGCCGGACCGCGAAGGCCGCCGGATCGAGGACGAGGCTCGCCTCTTTCCCGTTGGTCTGTACATAAACGCGTTCGCCTGGCTTGAAGGCATTCAGATCGACCTTCTTGTCGCCGCGCTGGGCGACCAGGTCTTTGGTCGGTTGAAGGGTGCGTTGCCCTTCGCGCAGGGAAGATATCTTCAGCTCGTTTTCGCCGCGGGCTTCAAGGGTGACACCTCCCATCATGTCTTGCTCGCTGAGCTCGTCGGCGAGCATCTGGATAGCGGCGGGCTGCTTGTCGCGATCGAGCTGGAACCAGGCCCAGACGCGCCCGTTGAGCGGAAGCTGATCGAGGCGGCCCCAGTGCCCCGCGATCTTGATCTCGGCGTCGGGACTGATGTTCCACACCTTGGCAAGTTCTTCTTTTTCGATGAGAAGAGTGGCCTGCCGCCGCGCGGGATCCACGGCCAGCAGCCGCGCAAACCGCTTGGGATAGGCACGCAGCACCTCCGATTTACCGGCGATCACCTCCTCGGCCTTCGGTTTGGGATCGGCCGCGCGGGTAAAGTTGCCCGGCGCGGCAAGCAGGATCAGAGAAGCAGAAGCGAGCAGCGTGGTGCGGTTCATCGGCGTATCTCCTGCCTGGAGTGCGAACTCTCCCGGTATTAGCGTCGATGCCGAGCGCCAATGCAAGGCTTTGCTGGTTGCCTCGCGCGGCAAGATTGCCGACAATACTCGGCGACCGCACTCGAGATTCGCAAGCTGCCACCCACAGGAGACGCTGCCATGAAGTCTTTGACCTGCTGGCTGATAGTGTTTTTTTGCCTGATCGTTCTGCCCGGGCCAGTCGGGGCTGCCGATCGGCCCAATGTTCTCTTCATCGCCATCGACGATCTCAATGACTGGGTGGGCTGCCTCCGCGGTCATCCGCAAGTGAAAACACCCAATATCGACGCCCTGGCGAAGCGCGGCACTCTCTTCACCAACGCTCACTGTCAGGCGCCGCTGTGCAATCCGTCGCGCTCGAGCCTGATGACCGGGCTGCGCCCCTCGACCACCGGCATCTACGGCCTGGCCCCGGCATTTCGCGACGTCAAGGAACTGAAGGAGCACGTCACGCTGCCCCAGACCTTCACGAGCGCGGGCTATCACACCTACACGTGCGGAAAGATTTACCACACGCTGAAGGCCGCGGATCGCCCGGCCGAATTCAACACCTGGGGGCCTGCCCCCGGCATGCCCCGGCCCAAGAAGCCGTTTGTCGAGACGCCGCAGAAGCACCCGCTCGTCGACTGGGGCATCTTCCCCGAGAACGACGAAGAGCAGGCCGACTGGAAGATCGCGTCGGCCGCGGTCGACGCGCTTGGCAAGGCGCCGAAGGACAAGCCGTTCTTCATCGCTTGCGGCTTCCGCCTGCCTCACGTGCCCTGCTATGCGTCGCAGAAGTGGTTCGATCTCTACCCGGCGGACAAGCTGGAACTGCCCCCCATCAAGGAAGGCGATCGGGCCGACACGCCGCGTTTTTCCTGGTATCTGCACTGGAAGCTGCCCGAGCCCAGACTGAAGTTCCTGCGCGAGAAGAGGGAACTGGCCCCGCACGTGCGGGCTTACCTGGCCACGGTCAGCTTCATGGACAGCCAGGTGGGCCGCGTCGTGAAAGCACTGGAAGCCACCGGCCGGGCCGAAAACACCATCATCGTCCTCTGGTCGGATCACGGCTATCACCTGGGGGAGAAGGAGATCAGCGGCAAGAACACGCTGTGGGAACGCTCGACGCGCGTACCCCTGCTCTTTGTCGGCCCGGGGATCAGCAAGGATGCGCAGTGTGGCGAACCGGTCGAGCTGCTCGACATCTTCCCGACCTTGCTCGAGCTGGCCGGTTTCCCGCCGCGGCAAGATCTGGAAGGGCACAGCCTGGTGCCGCAGCTCAAGGACGCGAAGACGGAACGGCAGTGGCCCGCCATCACCACGCACAATCAGAACAATCACACGGTGCGCGCGCGCGACTGGCGCTACATCCGCTACGCCGACGGCTCCGAAGAGCTGTACGACATGCGCAACGATCCGAACGAATGGACCAACCTGGCGGGCAATCCAAAGTTCGCGAAACAGAAAGAGGAACTGGCCCGCTGGCTGCCCAAGGTCAACCGCCCGCCCGCGCCGGGCAGCGCCCACCGCGTGCTCACCTACGACCCCAAGACGAAAGCCCTCACCTGGGAAGGGACGCCCTTCAAACCAGGCGACCCGATCCCGGAAGTGGAGGATTGATCGGATTGATCTCAATTTGCCTTGAACCATTTGCCTCGGCATGCGTAGAATAGCGAGTGTGAAAAAGTGAGGGGCCGATGATCCGTTTCGTCGCACACCTTCCGGGACTCTTGACAGCCTGCATGCTGGCCATGCCAGTGGGCTGGTGCTGTATCGTCCCAGGATTGGCATCGGAGGCCCCCTGCCCGATTCATGCCCCTGCGAAGCCGATCAAGTCCGAAAAGCCGGTGCGCTCTTGCTGTGGCGGGCACGCGTCCAGCACCGAACAGAATCCCGCCGCGCCGCAAACGCCTGCCCCCAAGACCGTCAAGTGCTGCTGCGAATCTTCGGAAGCGCCGGTACCCCACGCCTTCAAGGTCGTGGTCGACCAGCTCTTCCTCTGCATGCTGCCCGTGGCCGAGACGGGCAGCTTCCACACCAGCTTCGAGCTGACGGCCGACACTTTCGAGTCGCCGCCCCCAACACCTCCCTTGCAGATCCTCCACTGCGTCTGGCTGTGTTAATCC
>JBFWSD010000956.1:0-3638 GCA_050248575.1 Gemmataceae bacterium | reverse complement strand
CCGGCGCCTTCATCACCTTCAACGACCAGTGGTCGGGCGTGTTCATGCTGGTGAACGGCAACGACATCTACCTGGGCAACTCGGCCGAAGAGATGCGCACGGTGGGCAATCTGAGCTGGAAGGCCAATGCCAAGGACACCGTGACCGTTGCCTGGGGCCTGGGGCGGGGCAAGTTCAATACCGGCGCACCATTCCCAACGGTCACGGTGGCCCTGCCGACCGAACCGCTGGGCCGCAATAACTTCAACAACGTCGACCTCGTCTGGCAGCACGTGTTCAATGCCAAGTGGACGTATGCCGTCGAAGGCATCTACGGCTGGCAATACGGTGCTCCCGACCCCTTCAACCCAACCATGTTCGGTACCGCTACCTGGGGCTCGGTGGCCCAGTACCTCTTCTACCAGATGACGCCCAACGTGCAGGGAATCTTGCGTGTGGAAGAGTTCGAAGACGCGGTGGCCGAGCGCACTGGCTTTGCGGGACTGTACACTGCGATCACCACCGGCCTGCGGATCAACCTGCGCAAGGGAGTGATCTTCCGGCCGGAGCTTCGTTACGACTACAACGGCAACTCGCTGCCCTTCGAGGGGAAACACGACATCTTCGTGGCGGACGCCGACCTGATCATCCGCTGGTAGCAGCGGAGTGGACGAGTGTTGGATAGCAAGGAAACGCTGCCGCCCGCCAGCGTCGGCAGCCTTCAGGAGGAAGCAAGGATGTTTGGAATGGGAAGAGATTGGAAGCGGAAGCTCTGGGTGGCGGCGCTGGCAGCCCTGGTGCCGGCGATGGCGTCGGCCCAGCAGCCGGTGAACATCGTGGTGACGCCGGCCACGGCGACGCCGCCCGCGGTGACCATCACCCTGGGCGCACGGCACGGGCACGCCACGCCGCATCGAACGGGCTGCAATCATACGGGCGGCGGCAATATCGACGTGGCCCAGCCCAGCCCCGACACGGTGGTCATTACCATGACCGGTGTGGCGGTGTCGTATTGCAGCCCGCGCAAGGCCATGGCCTCCATGGACATTGATCTGTGCCAGGATTTCGAGGTCAGCTTCGCCAGCCCCAAGGTCAAGAAAGCCAAGCTCACGATGGAAGGGCGCGTGGTCGGCGTGCTGCGCAGCAGCCCGAAGGGAGGCTGCGCCTCCTATGACAACGCCTGCGCGTCGTTGACCTGCGGCTCGGCCGAGATCATCACACTGTGCGTCCCGCCGCATACGGTTTGCTGCGGTGAGAACCTCGGCGTCAACGATCACGACGGGCCGGTAAGCATCCCGGTGTCGGCAGGCGCTTACTCGCTGCACCAGACCTTCACAATCGCGGCGCAGAGCCCGGGCTGCTTGATTCCGCACAAGGCGCCTTCGGCCGAGTTCGCCCCCGATCCCGCCCTCGATCCGATCTGGATCAGCGCCAAGGAGCCCTTTCACGGCATCGCCAAGAAGGACTTCGGCTACCAGGTCACCATCACGGTGGCGGAGGACAACTGATCGGGACCGATGAGTTTGCGACTCGTCAATCGTGTTGACGAGGCCGCGCAGGTGGAAGGCCTGGAGCTCAATTGCCCTCCAGGCCTTCTGTTTGCGCGGTCAGCGACGGCGCCGGCGCGGTTTCTTGACTTGCGGCGTGGCGACCTTTTCCCCTTTCAGCTCGGCAATGCGGTCGCGAATCTGGGCAGCCCGCTCGAACTCGAGGCTGTTGGCCGCCTCCAGCATCTCCTTGTGCAGCTCCTCGATGTATTCCTGCGTGACGAAGTCCTTGGCGTGCTCGCCGACCAGCTCGTAGACGTACTTGCGCGCCTCGATCTCTTCCTCGATGCTCCCCTCGATGGACGACACTACCGAGCGCGGCGTGATGTTGTGCTGTTCGTTGTACTCGAGCTGGATCTGCCGGCGTCGTTGCGTCTCGTTGATGGCTTTCTGCATCGACTCGGTGACCGCGTCGGCATAAAGAATGACCTCGGCGTTGACATTGCGGGCGGCCCGGCCGATCGTCTGGATCAACGAAGTCCCCGAACGCAGGAAGCCTTCCTTGTCGGCATCGAGTATGGCCACCAGCGACACCTCGGGCAGATCCAGCCCTTCGCGAAGGAGGTTCACGCCCACCAGCACGTCGAAGGCCCCTTGCCGCAGCTCTTTCAGCACCTGCACGCGTTCGATGGCGTCGAGCTCGGAGTGCAGCCACTTGCAGCGCAGGCCCGCTTCCTGGAAGTAGGCGGTCAGGTCCTCGGCCAGCCGCTTGGTCAGCGTGGTGACCAGTACGCGTTCCTTGCGCTCAGCGCGAATTTTGATTTCCTTGATGAGGTCGGGCACTTGCCCGCGCGCAGGCCGCACGTGCAAATTGGGATCGACCAGCCCGGTGGGGCGGATGACCTGTTCGACGATCTCGCCGCCCGAGCGATCGGTCTCGTGCGGTCCGGGCGTGGCCGACATGTACAGCACCTGCTTGACGCGGCCCTCCCATTCTTCGAATTTGAGGGGCCGGTTGTCGAGCGCGCTGGGCAGGCGGAAACCGTGCTCCACCAAGGTTGTCTTGCGGGAATGGTCGCCCGCAAACATGCCGCGCACCTGCGGCAAGGTCACGTGCGATTCGTCCACGATCATCAGGAATTCTGGAGGGAAGAAGTCGATGAGCGTGTACGGGGGTTCTCCTTGTTTGCGGCCCGAGAGCCAGCGCGAGTAGTTCTCGATGCCGGGGCAGTGGCCCACCTCGGTGAGCAGTTCCATGTCGTAGCGCGTGCGCGCCGCCAGTCGCTGTGCTTCGAGGAGCTTGCCTTCGCGCTTGAATACGGCCAGCCGATCCTCGAGCTCGGCACTGATGCCGTCGACGGCGCCACGAATGCGTTCCTCCGGCGTGACGAAGTGCTTGGCCGGGTAAATATACATCTCGTCGAGTTCGCGCAGGGTGACGCCGGTAAGCGGATTGATCACGGCCAGCGCGTCGACCTCGTCGCCAAAGAGCTCGATGCGGAAGCCGATCTCTTCGTAGGCGGGCCACACCTCGATGACGTCGCCGCGGACCCGGAACTTGCCGCGCGCGAACTCGACGTCGTTGCGTTCGTAGAGGATGTCGACCAGCTTGTGCAAGACCTCATCGCGGTTGATGACGTGCCCCTTGCGGAGCGGGATCATCATTTTCTTGTAATCGGCGGGCGAGCCCAGCCCATAGATGCACGACACGCTGGCCACGATGACCACGTCGTCGCGGCTCATGAGGGCACTGGTGGCCGCCAGCCGCAGCCGATCGATGTTCTCGTTGATGAGGGCGTCCTTCTCGATGTAGATGTCGCGCTGCGGGATATAGGCTTCGGGCTGGTAGTAGTCGTAGTAGCTGATGAAGTAGTGCACGGCGTTCCTGGGAAAGAAGCCGCGGAATTCCTTGTAGAGCTGGGCCGCCAGCGTCTTGTTGTGCGACAGCACCAGGGCCGGCCTGCCCAGGGCGGCAATCACATTGGCCGCCGTGAACGTCTTGCCCGAGCCGGTCACCCCCAGCAAGGTTTGGTAGGCTTGCCCGCTCTGGTAGCCCGCGACCAGCTTTTCGATGGCCTGGGGCTGATCGCCCGCCGGCGCATAGGAACTGACAAGCTCGAACTTGGCCATGTGTTGCCCTGTCAACGCTGCGAAGTGAAGTCTCGATCAAAC
>JBFWSD010000955.1:0-3640 GCA_050248575.1 Gemmataceae bacterium | reverse complement strand
CCTTTTGCACCGGGCCCGAACTGGGACCAAGTGGCTGGGCACTCTATCGGCTCGACCGCGCTGCCTTTGGTCGAGAGCAGTCACTGCTGCACGAGCGGCTCGCCCCATTCATCAGCGACGACGGCTGGCTGGGCTACGTAGCGGCCCCTTCCCGTGAGGTCCGCGCCGATGCCTTGATGGACGCGGACCACTTGCGGCAAGCGCGTGACTGCGCCCGTCGCCTCAGCGGACGGCGGGGCCGGGTTCTCTAACGCTACACCGCTAGTTCTTGATTTGGCGAGCCGGGAGCGTTAGCTTTCGGAGGAATTCGCCGCCCCTCACCTCCGGGGGCTTACGCCCTTACGCCCCCAGTTCGCAAAACTGTGCAACTTCGCACCGATACCTGACAGACACACCGGACATCTATTTTTTCCGTCCCCAGCGCAGAATTGATGTTGAAAGGTGGCAATCCACCTCTTCGCGTGGCAGGGTGTGCAACGGCACTCAAATGCTGACGCGACCGGGTTCCCATGCGCGGACGCGTGGACGCGTCGGACGCCGGTCGGCACATCCCCTTAGGGGGCATACGGTTAGGTAAATCGTTTGCGCACTTTTTGCCGCGCGCTACCACTCCAACGACGTAACCTTTGAGGTAGTCATGAGAAAGAACATCGGATCATTGGCTTCCATTGCGCAAACGACCCTCACCCCCGCCTTCCTGGAAAAGGTTGAGCACTTGTTGAGCCGGGCACGCTACATCCGCACCGTCTGCAATTTGCTCGGCGTGTCGCGCCGCTCGTTCTATCTCTGGAAGAAGGCGGGCATGGAACTGCGCATGCAGTATCCCTACGAGGAGCTCAGCTTACGCCAGCGGGCGCTCGTCGACTTCTGCAACGCCGTCGAGCGCGGCATCGCCCTCGGCGAGATGCACGATCTGGAAATCATTGAGGCCGAGAGCCGGAAGAACTGGCGGGCCGCGGTCTGGCGCCTCGAGCGTCGCGCCCCTGAACACTGGAGCGCGCGGCGAACCTCGTCCATGCTTGACGCCGCCGCCACGAATCAGCTGGTCGCGCGCGTCCTCGACGCACTCAATGAAGACAACGCCGATGTCCATTCCGATGACGCCGGCGAAAACGAGGACCTGGACGAGGACAGAGTGGACGACAGTGAGGAGGCCGTCCTCCTGCGTGAACTGGAAGTTGATCGGGAGGCATCGGGCTCAGCCCCGGTCGTCAGCCGCAACTCTGTGCAGATTTAGAAGATTGAGGTGTCGCAACGGCAACGGGGCCGACGGTTGGAAGTCGGCCCCGTTGTCTCCAGCGAGGCTTTGCCCTTTCCGCCTGGTGGGGGCGGAGAGTATTCTAGGAGGGTGATTTCTCATGGGTCTCTCATGATCCCTGAGATAGACTTACCACGCGGAAACTCGCCGTCGAGCTTCGCCCTCCAGCCTGATAACGAGGTCGACCATGAACTTGCGGCAATCGCAAAACGTCCGAAAAGGCTTCACTCTGATCGAGTTGCTGGTGGTGATCGCCATCATCGGAGTGTTGATTGGCATCCTGTTGCCCGCCGTGCAGAAGGTGCGGCAGGTGGCGAACCGGACCAAGTGCGCCAACAACCTGAAGCAGATCGGGCTGGCCTTCCACATGTATCGCGACATCAACCAGAACATGTATCCGGACGCGGCCGAGTTGCCGAGCATCTCGGCGCGGCCCTCGATTGTCTCGTTCCTCGGGCCGCACCTGGAAAACAATGCCAACGTGTGGAAGTGCCCGATGGATCTGCCCGGCAATACGGACCAGCCCCACTCCAGCGGCAAGAGCTACTTCGAGGCTGAAGGGACCAGCTACGAATATCGGGCCGGCGGGCTCAGCATGCGTTCCCCCTTGCCCAAGACCGAAGAAGTGCTCGAAGCCGAGGAGAAGCTGGGCAGCCACCAGATCATCATCATGTTCGACTACACCAGCTTCCACGGCGTCCGCGAGGGCAACCAACCCAATCGCAACTTCTTGTTCGCCGACGGACATGTGAGCAACTGAGATCACAAGAGTTACCAGGCTCTTTTCACGGGGTACGACAATGGCTCCGAAGAAGAAGGCGGAAATGCCCGCCAGCAAGCGCAAGAAGATCCTGATCATCTCCGGCGGGGCATTGGCCCTGGTGCTGGGGATTGTCGGCATCATCTATGCCATTCCCGACCCGCAGGTGTCGGAGGCAAGGCAGATCATTTCCCAGCTGAACGATCCCAACACCGAGCTGTCGCGCGACGACCGCCGCGCTCTTGAAGAGCGCTACCGCGAACTGACCAAGGGGCTGCCAGAGGAGACTCGTCGCGAGCTGTTCAAGGAAAAGGCCGCCCCTTGGATGGAAAAGATGAAAGAGGCCAGGGAAGAGAACGAGAAGCGACTGGCCGACTTTTTTGCCAAGCCAGTTGATGAACGCCGCAAGCAGCTGGATGAGTGGATCGCTGCCGAAGAAGAGCGCCATCAGGAACGTGAACGCGAGCGGGCTGCCAATCCGAATGGCGGGCAGCGCGGCTTCGGTCCAGGTGGTGGCGGTCCTGGCGGCGGCGGGCCCGGAGGCGGCGGCCCTGGTCGTGGCCGTGGCGGCCCTCCTGGAGGCGGTGACGGCAAGGGTGGCCCCGGCGGCCGCACTCGCGACCCAGAAAAGGCCGAAGAGTACCGCAAACAACGCTACGATCGCAGCACACCCGAGCAGCGGGCTCACTTCGTCGAGCTGGGCCGGATGGTGAATGATCGCCGCAAGGAAATGGGCATGGAGCCGCTGAGCGGGCGGCGGATGTTTAGCATCATGTTCGGCGGTGGTCGCGGACGCGGCGGCCCTGGTGGCGGTCGGGGCCCCGGCGGTGGTGGCGGCCCAGGCGGTGGTGGCGGCGGCCCGCCCGGCGGCGGCGCTCGCAACTGATCGCACTCCATGAAGCCAAACGCCACGAGGGAGATATGTCTCCCTCGTGGCGTTCTGTTCTTTCTCGCCCCGCATTGCGGGCCGGGATCGGCGTCATTCAGATCCCGCGTTTCTGAACGGCGAGCTTGCCGTCGTCGATCAGTTTCTCCAGGTCGTCGCGGCTGAGGTTTTTCGAGGGCACGCCGTTCTCGGGCACGTCGAGCTTGGAGACCCAGGCCACCGCGTTGAGGAGCAGCGTGCGGAAGCTCTGGTTGCCGAGGTTGGTATGGCGGTGCAGCCCGGTGAAGCCGAAGCCCCGGCCGCCGTCGGGCCGCTCGTACGCCCAGGCGAGGACTTGCGGTTTGCCCGCCTTCACTTCCTTGAAGACGTCGGCATTTCCGCCCCGGGCACTGGGCTCTTCCTTTGCCGTCTTCAAGGGCGGCACGGCCGACAGCACCGGCGTGACACCTTTCATCTCGTCGACAAAGCGCATGTGATAGTACCACTCGTCTTCAATGGAAAAGGGCTTCACGCCGCGGGTGGTTTCGTGTTTGGGGATGTCCTTGAACTCAGGAGTCCACCACGGATTGACCGACCAGAAGGTCTCGAAGTAGCCCCCGAGCCACTTGAGATAGGCATCGCCCTGCATGCCCTTGTTGACCTCGACGCCGAAGTGGATGGCCATGAAGCCGGCGCCTTGCTTGGTGGCCTCGATGACGGCCGGGTTGACGGCGGAGCCGCCGTGATTGAGCAGGAC
>JBFWSD010000954.1:0-3644 GCA_050248575.1 Gemmataceae bacterium | reverse complement strand
ACCACAGAGGCACAGCGGGCACAGAGGAAGAACACAGAGTTGACATGGAGTCGTGCTTCACGCAACGCTTGCTTCAAGACGGCGATTCTCTGTGTCCTCTGCGTCTCTGTGATTCGTTTCTGGCGTTGATGCAGCGGTGGGATGAACCACCGACGAAACACCAGAGAAATGAACGACCAGCCCTGTCATCATCCCTGTCTCCTCTTTGCCCTCAAGCGCGAAGCCGCTCCTTTTCTTCGTGGTGTTCGGCCCGTGGCGGCGCTTGCCGGCGGGCCGTGTCCCGCGTTCCTGTGCGGGCCGCCGGAACGCCAGGTCGTCGTCCTCGAGACCGGCGTCGGGGCCCGGGCTGTGCTCGCCTGCTTCGACTGGCTGCTCGCGAAACCCCGGGTGCAAGGTGCCGAGTATCGGCCCGGCTTGATCCTGTCGGCGGGCTTTTCCGGTGCGCTTACCGAGAAGTTGCAGGTAGGGGACGTCGTGCAGGCCAGCGGCGTTGTCGATGGCAGCGGCAAGGAGTGGCCCATCACGTGGCCCGTTCGCGAAGGCGCCGGGCCCCTGATCACGGGCCGCCTCTTCTGCTCCGACCGCTTCATCGGCGACACGGGCGCGAAGCTTGCCCTGGGCCACGCTCGGCGGGCCGTGGCGGTCGACATGGAGTCGGCGGTCATTGCCCGGCTCTGTCACGAACAGCAGCTGCCCTTTGGCTGCCTGCGCGTGATCAGCGACGATGTGCGTGTGCCTTTGCACGCGGCCATCTTCGAACTGATCGAGGGTGAGAGCGTTTCCTATCGTCGCCTGGCCTGGCTGCTGTTGCGTTCACCCTGGATGAGCGGGCAGCTTGTTCGCCTGGCGCGACAGACCAGCCTGGCGGCGCTGCGGCTTGCCGAGGCAACACAGCGACTTCTCGATTCGGAATACTTCACCAAAAAAAAATGAGACGGGCACCAACGAACACGGCGGCGCTGCGTTGTTAGTGTGATCGATGCTCCCTTCCCTGACGGGGCGTCGCACAGGCAAAGCGTCGACCACGTGCTGTTGTTGGGCACCACGGTGCGCGGTCACGCGGGGCTGCGTTGGCCTCCTGCCTGTGCGACGTTCCGTCGTTATTGCCGACTCTTCACGCAAGGATATACTACCCCACGCCGAGCGCCGCCTGTGCGCTGCGTCACGAGCATGGCACACGAGTTGCAACACTCTGGCCTGCTCGCCCTTCATGCGATCCGCCGACAACCTGAACCTTCAACCTTGAGGAGGAGTCCATGGCATTCTCACTGCCCGCTCTGCCTTATGCGAACAATGCTCTCGAGCCGGCCATCGACGCCATGACGATGGAGATTCACCACGATCGCCATCACAAGGCCTACGTGGACAACCTCAACAAGGCGCTGGAAGGGCAGGCCGATCTGCAAAGCAAGTCTATCGAGGACCTGATCCGCGGCATCAGCTCGGTGCCCGAAGGCATCCGCACCGCGGTGCGCAACAACGGCGGCGGGCACATCAATCACTCCATGTTCTGGGAGATCATGGCGGGCAAGGCGGGCGGCGAACCGAGCGGCCCGCTCGGCGACGACATCAAGAAGACCTTCGGCGACTTCGCCGCCTTCAAGACCAAGCTGAAGGAAGCCGCCATGGGCCGCTTCGGCTCCGGCTGGGCCTGGCTGGTCGTCGCCGACGGCAAGCTCCAGGTCCTCTCCACGGCCAACCAGGACAGCCCGTACATGGACGGCCAGGTGCCCGTGCTCGGCATCGACGTCTGGGAACACGCCTACTACCTGAAGTATCAGAACAAGCGGGCCGACTACGTCGAGTCCTGGTGGAACGTCGTCAACTGGGCGGCGGTCGCCAAGCGCTACAGCGAAGCCAAGGCAGGCAAGTGATCCGAGTTGCCCTGGCACATTCCATTCGTGTCGATTCGTGGTTCAATTCTTGAAATCAACCAACCACGAATCGCCACGAATGTTGCTTATTTCGTTCGTGTGTTCTTTCAGCGCCGCAGCAGTGTGTCGAGGATGACCAGCGGGCGCTGGCCTGACTGTTTCAATTCGGCGTGTAGCCCGGCCGGGATGCCGAAGTGGTCGTGCTCCCGCACCGTGCTCTCGATCCCCTCGATGACCAGACTGCCCTCGCCGCGGGCCACCGACACAATCCGGTAGTCGTCGTGCCCGAAGTGGTAGCCGCTCGGGTCGATGCGGGTGAGATTGAGTTCGAGGCCGCCCGCAGCGCCGCGGTGCGTGGTGGTGTGATGAAGCAACGTGCGCCGCCACACAAACGGGGTTGCTTCCGCCTCGGCAAGGTCCTGTTCCAGATAAATCATGTCCTGGAAAGGGGCTGCTTCCCGCTCGACCAGCGGCAACGAATCCACCGCGGTGCTGACCGCTTCCACATCGAAGAACACCCCCCAGCCCGCCCGCGTTGCCGACCCGAAGATGAACGGCACATGATGGGGCTGGCCGCTCGTATTGATCCAGCCGTGGTCGATCTCGGGCGGGATCGGCATGGCGTAGCCCTCGACGACGGCAGCGCGGCGGCCCGCCAGCACCGTTTCGCCGACCGTGGGGTTGTAGCCGAGATGAATCTCGACGCCATGCTTGTGGCGATGCGTCGGCACGTGTCGTGCATTGCCTTCCAGCCAGGCCAGGTTCCACGAGTGATGATCGCCGTAGACGAGGGGCACGATGGTGATGTCCAGCCCGGGCACAACAAAGCTGGCCTGGTCGGGCACGGCGGTGTCGCGCGCCAGGAAGATGCCGTTGCAGGAAGTGATGTCCTCCATGGCGTTCTGAAAGCGGCGCGAGATCATGTCGAGGACGGGATCGCGGTTGCCCGCCAGCTCGCGTTCGAGGCTGTCCACGATGCGGCCCACGCCGGTGTGATAGCGGTACAGGGTCGCCAGCAAGGCGCGAAAATCCGTGGGCACCGGTTCCATGCCCATGTTCGCGAGGTCTTCGAGCGCTTCGAGAGCCCGCGTTCGATGGGCCAGCGCCGAGGCGGCCCCAAAGGGACGGTCGCGCAATGCCAGGCGCGTGGCGTGGAAGGCGCCGATCGTGTGCAGCCGGAACGCGTAGGCGTACAGCCGGGCCCGCGCCGCGTCCGCGGCCGAGATGCCATCGGGATGGCGATGCTGCTGGTGGCCTTGTGCGGCCTTCTGCACCAGCTCCTCGTACGCCGGATGCAGCTCGAGGTCCACGTTCAACTCCTGGAAGAGTGCCCCGGGAATGCCATGACTCATCATACAAAAAGCCGCTAACCCTCGCGCCTTGCCAGGTTTCGCGCTCCTGGCTTTCTGAAAAAATTCCACTTGAACTTGTGTACGAAAGTATAATATACTTCGGTACATCAGAACTAGAGACCTCAGCAGTGGATTGTTTCGACGCCTTTCGCAAAGGAGATCGCCGTGCCTGACATGAGTCGTTTGACGGATCGGCAGCGCGAGATCTACGATTTCATCCGCGAGAAGATCGAGACGCGTGGCTACGGCCCGACGGTGCGCGAGATCGGCGAGAGCCGCACTCCCAAGATCAAGTCGCCCAATGGCGTCATGTGTCATCTCAAGGCACTGGAGAAGAAAGGGCTGATCAAGCGAACCGGCTTCCGAGCCCGGGCCATCGAGCTCGTCGACTACCGGCCCGGTTCCGCCGGGCTGCCCT
>JBFWSD010000953.1:0-3645 GCA_050248575.1 Gemmataceae bacterium | reverse complement strand
CGCAACGGCAAGGAGATCTTTGCCGACGGCAAGTTCTTCCCCGACCTGATGGTCGAGGAAGCGGGCAAGTTCATGACCGAGAACAAGGACAAGCCGTTCTTCATCTACTTCGCCATGAACATGCCGCACTATCCTTACCAGGGCGAGCCGCAGTGGCTGAAGCGCTACGACAAGCTGGAGTATCCGCGCAACCTCTATGCCGCCTTCCTGTCGACGCTCGACGAGCGCATCGGCAAGCTGCTGGCGCAGGTCGACAAGCTCGGCCTGCGCGAAAACACCATCATCGTCTACCAGTCGGATCACGGCCATTCCACGGAGCTGCGCGCGCACAACGGGGGCGGCAACGCCGGCCCGTATCGCGGGGCCAAGTTCAGCATGTTCGAAGGCGGATTGCGCGTGCCCGCCATGATCCGCTGGCCGGGGCGTTTGCCCGCCGGCGAAGTCCGCGACCAGGCGGCCCATGGCTGCGACTGGCTGCCCACGGTCGCCGAGTTGTGCAACATCAAAGTCGAACATGACATCGACGGCAGGAGCCTGGTTCCGGTCATCAAGTCCGCCAAGGCCCCCACGCCGCACAAGGTCATCCACTGGCAAACCGGCACCGGCGACAAGTCGCACTGGGCCGTCCGCCAGGGGGACTGGAAGCTGCTGGGCAATCCGCAAGACACCTCCGACAAGGCGCCCCTTGGCCCGGGCGACCGCCTGTTTCTCGTCAATCTTGCCGAGGACGTCTCCGAAATGAAGAACCTGGCCGCGCAACATCCGGAGCGGGTGAAGGAACTTCAGAAGCTGCATGACGACTGGGTCAAATCGGTGAGCAAGTAGCTCTGCTGATCAAAGCCTTTCTACAAGCTAGGTGATTTGGCGACGGGTTGAATGGGCGATGGGTCCTGGACTCTGCCCGTCGCGTGGGGCGGGCAAGCTGTTCAGCCCGTGACGGTTGTAGCGTATGTGTGTTGCGCGACGCTGCCCCGGTCACGGAATTGCGCTACACCGCACCGCCGGGACGCTTGGGCGCGCGCAAAATAAGAGAGCATCCGTCAGGCCAGGAAGGCTCACGGGGCAAGCGTGACCTGGCCTTTCTTCTTCGCCTTCCGCCGGGTCGGGACCTGCCAACCTTCCACCACCGCACACCAGGGCGATGAGGCCACAACCCCCCGCGCGCGACAACTCGATGTTCGAGCCCCTGCGCCCCTGGCGACGGCTTGCAGTGCTGCTCGTCGCGACGGCCCTCGCCGCGACGGTGCTGCCCGGGCCGCAATCGGTTCGCTCCGCCGAAGAGTCGAGCGAAGAACTCGTCCAGCGCGAACGCGAGCGCATCCTCTCCGCCATCGGCGCCACGCGCTGGCACCAGGCGGGCTTCCGCGGGCAAGGCATCAAGGTCGCCATCCTCGATTCCGGCTTCCGCGGCTATCGCGATCATCTCGGCAAGGCACTGCCGAAGCAGGTGACCGTCAAGTCGTTCCGGCAAGACGGCGACCTGGAAGCACGCGACAGCCAGCACGGCATCCTGTGTGCCGAGATCATCCACGCGGTGGCGCCTGCGGCCGAGCTGCTCTTCGCCAACTGGGATACCGATCAGCCCCAGCAGTACTTGAAGGCGGCCCAGTGGGCCCGGCAGCAGGGGGCACGCATCATCTCCTGCTCGATCATCATGCCGAGCTGGAGCGACGGCGAGGGGGGCGGCGACATTGCCAATGCCTTCGCGGACATCCTTGGCCGCGGCGACCGCAAGGGGGACGTTGTCTGCTTCGCCTCCGCCGGCAACACCGCCGAGCGACACTGGGCGGGCAACTTCAAGCCGGGCGAAAACGGCTGGCACCAGTGGGAAACGGGCAAGACGCAGAACGCGGTCAGCCCGTGGAACACCGATCGCGTCTCCGTCGAGCTCTACTACAAGACCGGCGCGGATTACGATCTGGTCGTGGTCGATCAGGCGGGCAAACGCGTGGGCCGAATGCTCGAACACCCGGGCAATGACCGCTCTTGCCGCGTCGTGGTCTTCCTGCCCGAGGAGTGGAACAACTATCGCGTGTTGCTCAGGTTGCGCAAGGGGGAAGCGAGCCCGTTCCATCTGGTGGTGCTGGGTGGCGGCCTGGCCATGGCGCGGAAAAACGGCAGCATCCCGTTCCCGGGGGATACGCGTGGCGTGTGCGCCGTCGGCGCGGTCTACGACGACGGCAACCGGGCCAGCTATAGCTCGTGCGGGCCAAACTCGGTGAGGCCGAAGCCGGATCTCGTCGCGACGATTCCTTTCCCGAGTCTGTGGCGTGAGCGGCCCTTCACGGGGACTTCGGCGGCCGCGCCGCAGGCAGCCGGGCTGGCGGCTCTCGTCTGGTCGATGCACCCCGACTGGTCCGCCGACAAGGTGCGTTTCACACTGCAGTCGGCCGCCCGCGACCTGGGGCCAACGGGTCACGATCACGAGACCGGCTTCGGGCACGTCAGTCTGCCCGCCAGCTTGCTGGAGCCATCGGCAAGCCGACCCTGACCGCAAGTCATGGTTCTTCCTGTCCTTAAGGCAATACCAATCCGCAGCGGCCTGTGCCTCGTCGTAAGGGTAACAACAAGCCCTTGCTACGAGGACATTGCCATGGCAGCCGGATTGGACCGCCGCGGATTCGTGAAGCTCGGGGCCACCAGCGGGGCAGCCCTTCTGAGTGTGGCCTGCGTTCGCGGTGAACAGGAAATCGCACGAGACCGCCGAGCGGTGGCCGCGATCCCGGCCTGCCCGCCGCTGGACTTCAATCGCTTCCGTAGCGAAATGAAGAAACGGAATCAGCCCGGCGTGGTGGTTCTGTTGCAGCCCCTCACTCAAGGGCCGGCCAAGCAAACGAACAACAAGGAAGCCGAGAAGGAAAGGCTCTTGAAGCACCTGGCCGAAGTGAGTCAGCCCCGCAACGACCTGGCCACCGCAGTACACAACTCGCTCTTCACCTGTGGCGACAGTGAACTGCCCCTCTTGCTGGTGCAGGCCGTGTTCGTCGCCGCTCCCGCCGAGCAAGTTCGCAAAGAGTTCCCGACGCTGCCGACCGACGCCGGGCTCGCTCTCATCGGCGTGGACGGCAAGGTCATCCGGTCGCTGCCCATCGATGCCGACATGGGCAACAAGTTTGCCGAGCGGGCTGCCCAGCTCCTCTACGGCAAGGACGGCGATTTGCTGGCGGAACGGATCAAGGCCGAGCGGGCCGCTCTTGGCGCTGCGGATTGCAAGAAGCTGGACGCCGCGATCATCGATCTCGACAACGACGACTTCAACATCCGCCAGCAAGCGAGCCAGACGCTGGCCGGGCTGTTTTCGAAGGTGCAGGCGTCGCTGGCCCGGGCACACAAGGACGCGGCCTCGATGGAAGTGCGTGCCCGCATCGACGCGCTCTACCGCAAGAAACTGGACGGCGAGAACACGGCGGCCCTGTTCCAGCAATCGCTGGCGCCGCATGTGGCGGCGGCCCAGTTCGACATCCGCGTCCGTTGCGGCCAGGGTGCACTGCGTCCGGAAGCTCATCGATTCGTGCAACTCTGGACGCGCCATAGTTAGCCCGACGCGCGACGTTAGCCCGACGCGCCACCGTTAGCCCGACGCGCCAGCGAGGGAGAAACGACGCGCGACTGTTGGCCCGAAACCAGTAAACCCAACGCGCCACC
>JBFWSD010000952.1:0-3645 GCA_050248575.1 Gemmataceae bacterium | reverse complement strand
CTTCCGGGTCTTCCTCGTCTATTCCAGGTTGAAGTTGATCGTATTGTCCTTGCCCGGCTTGATCTCGCAAGCCAGCCCGGACAGGGCAGGATCGGAGTATTTTTCGGGCAAGAGCGAGCGCGGCACCTGGTAGCGCAGCCGCGGATTCGCCGCTCCGGTTTCCACCGCCACGATGGTGACGCGATGCCAGCCAACGCAGGCGCCGTCTTGATGTTCGCTGTGCAGGATGTAACTGCCGTCGGGCTGGATTTCGGCCTGTGCCAGCGGCCCGTGATTGCCTCGATCGCTATCGGGAGAAAAGACGATGGTGCCGTGGCGGAGGGGGCTGCCGCGATACAGAACTTTCCCGGCCACGGGAGCCAGCGTGCCGGTGCCAGAGTCGCACGCGGAGACTGGCAGGCAGAGGATCACCGTCGCACAGAGTAGCCCGCAACGCATGGCAGATGGCCTTATCGTCCTTGACCGAACATCATCCGTGATCGATTACCGGGGAGATCATAGCAGGAGGCGGAGAAACGAGAAAGTCCACCTCAACGGGACTGGAGGCGGGAATTGCCCCGGATTGCCCAGTCTGCCTGGCCACGCAGCAAGTTATTCGTAGGCCTGGGCGCTGTGCCCGACGGGAATGGGCTCCGGCGAGACCTCTGCATTGGCGGCCACCACGTCGATGGTGAAGTCGATGCGGCCCACCGGGGCACCGTTGACGCTGGCCGTCAAGTTGCCAACAACCTGGCTGGGCCGCAGCCCGGCAGGCACATGCGCCTTGAACGACACCAGCTCGGGCGTGCCGTGCCAGGTGGTGCCGAGCACAGTCTTGTCGAGTTCGAGCCCGGGAATGGAAAGATGAAAGGAGATCGCCGCTCCGCGCGGCAGCGGAACCTTCAAGCTGCGCACGTCGGGCCGGCATTCGCGCTTGAACGCCTCGGCCAGGTGATAGGCCAGTTCAGTGTGCAGCGGCAAATGGACCAGCACATGAATGTAGAGCGACTTGTCCTGCGGCACTGCCGACGGGGCAATCACGCTGCACTCGGCGATGTCACGCCCCTTCTTGGTGAAACCGAGCAGGAAGGAGCCGAAGCTCTTGGACAGCCGGCGCATGAAGGGCAACGGTGCATAGGTGCGGGCCGCTGCCTTCACCAGGAAGAGAATGGCCCGGTCGGTGCTGGAACCCGACGGAACGCGCACCGAAATGGAAGAATGTGACGAGGTCGATGACATTTGCGGCGCGGGCGCCTGCTGCTCGACGACCGGCGCGGGGGCACGTTGCGGCACCGGTGCGGGAGCGCGCTGAGGCGCAGGAGCGGGCGCGGCAGGTTGTGGTCTGGGGGCCGCGGCCGGCTGTGGCCTGGGCGGTGCCGCTTGCGGCTGAGGAGCTGGCATGGGTCTGGGAGGCGCTTGCACCGGAGCTTGCGCCGCAGGAGCCACGCGCGGCTGGGCAGGTGCTGGCGCCGGCGCGGGCCGTGAAGGAGCGGCAGGGGCAGCTGCCGCCGGTGCCGGCGCGGGCGGTGGCGCCGCGGGCGCTTCCAGCGGCTTGAGGGCCGGCACCGCCGGGCTCGACCCGCCCCCCATCAGCTGTTCGCGCGTGGGCAGCTGAGGTTGAGGTCGCGCCGCCGGCTTCACCATCTGTGATTTCGGCTCCGACATTCGCGAGGCCTGGTCGAGCACGCCAAAGATTTCGGTCAGCGAACTGAAACGCTGCTCGGGCGTCTTGGCCATCATCGTCTCGACCGCCGAGGCCAGTTCGGGCGGCACCTCGGGCGAGACCTGCCGGATCGGCGTGGGCTGCTGGCTCTGGTGCGCCATCATCTTGGCCACGGCCGTATCCCCCGAGAAGGGATACTGCCCGGTGAGGCAATAGTACAGCACGCAACCAAGACTGTACTGGTCGCCCGCCGACGTCAAGCAGGTCGGATCGACGATACTCTCGGGGCTGACACAGTCGAGGCCGCTCGCTTGCGCGTTGGCCATCGACATCGTGTCCATGATCGATTCCCCTTCGGACGCAACCAGCAGGGCGCCGATGCCAAAGTCGAGAATGTAGACTTCCTCGCGCGGGCCGATCATGATATTGGACGGCTTGACGAAGCCATGAATGAGCTTCTGCGCCTGGGCGGCCACCAGCCCTTCGGCCACCTGTTTCATGTAGCGTGCGGTCCGGCCGGGCCAGAGCTTGCCCTTTTCTTGCACGATCTTGTCGAGCGTCGTCCCCTCCACCAGCGGCCACACCAGGTAGTTGGTGCTGCCCGCAGTGCCCACGTCCATGAAGCGGACGACCGAAGGATGTTCGCACTGTTCGAAGGCGCGGACCAGCCGCCGCGCCGCGATGACCTTGAGCAGGCTGCGCCGCGGCAAGACCTTGACGGCGAAGTCGCCGCCTTCATCGTTCTTGCTGATCGCCGAATAGACCGTGCCCGTGCTGCCCGAGCCAATCACGTCCACCAGCACGTAGGGCCCCAGCACCATGTCCAGCGGCTTGCCTTCCATGATGCGTTCCGCCTGAAACTGGCTCAAGACCCCGTTCTGGACGAGGTACTGCGACAGCGCCTTCGGATCGGCAAGGGGCTGCTGCTTCATGAAATCGCCGAGCAACTGCTCGAGCTGGCCACGCTCGACCAGGTTGCTCCGCCGCAGATTCACGACAAACGTTTCGCATGCTCCAAGACTCATGGCGCCTACCTACGAACTGGTGAAGAGATTGCGAGTGCTTTCTTCTCTCGTTCTAGCACATGATAACTCGATCCGCCAATGAATTGGACACAGAGCTCTTGACGTGTGACCTTGCCTGTGAAAGACAAACGCAAAGGTCCCGGACGAATCCGGGACCTTTTGCGTGTCAGTTCACTGGCCACTGCTTGCGCCTGCTAGAACAGCCCGGCAATCGCACGCCCCTTGCCGGCGCGGTCGTGGAGTTGACGCGGCAGCGAAGTGTCGAGGCGCAGCTCGCCAAGATCGAACAGATACTCGAAGATGGTCGCGTGGAAGTCGTCGATGGTGATCGGGTCGCTGGCCGGCTCACCGCCACGGCGATCGGACTGGCCAATGACCTGGCCATGCTTCAACCCGCCCCCCGCGAAGACCAGCGGGCAGATCCTTGGCCAGTGATGCCGCCCCAGCTTGTCGTCCAGCTTGGGGGTGCGGCCAAACTCGCCGGTGATGACCAGCAGGATCTTATCGCTCAGCCCGCGCTGTTCGACATCTTCAAGAAAGGCGGCCACCGCGTGATCGACGGGCGGGGCCAGCACGCTCATGCCCTCCGGGATGTTGGGTATGCCGGGGCGGGCATGAAAGTCCCAGTTGGCGTGGATGAGGGTGACGAAACCGCAGCCCGCCTCGCAGAGCCGGCGCGCCATCAACAGTTGCCGGCCCAGCGAGATGCCGATGGATGGCCCGTTCCGCTCGAATTTCGAGTCCTTGCTGCAATTCCAGTTGCGGAAGCGCTCGGTGTCGTAGGCCTGCAGCGTGCGCGGGTCTTCGCGCGTGAGATCGAGAGCGGCGCGCACGCCATCGCCACGCAAGAGATCGAGTGCCTGCCGCGCATGCTGATCCATGTGGTCGATGACCTGGTTGTGGTCAATGCGGCGATCGAGGCGATCGAACTGCTTCAAGAGGTCGAGCCGCTGCGCGAACTCGGCTGTGGAAACGACG
>JBFWSD010000951.1:0-3651 GCA_050248575.1 Gemmataceae bacterium | reverse complement strand
GGAGCTGCCCTTGCTGCTGTTGCCCATCTCAGCGGCGCAGCGGCGGCAGCAGGTGAACACGGCCCTCGAGCTCGTCGGGTTACAGAATCGCATGCATCATCGGCCCGGCCAGCTCTCGGGCGGGCAGCAGCAGCGCGTCGGCATCGCCCGGGCCATCGTCACCGATCCCACCCTCATCGTCGCCGACGAACCGACCGGCGACCTCGATGCCCGTTCCGCCGAGGAGATCCTCGACCTGCTGAGCGAGCTGCATCGCGGCATGCAGAAGACGATCATCCTGGTCACGCACGATCCGCGTGCGGCGGCCCGGGCCCAGCGCGTTGTGCATCTCGACAAGGGGCAGCTCGTCGATGCGCCCGCGCCGATCCCGTCCTCGACCGCGATCGTGGAGGCACGCGGACGATGAAACTCTTCGGGCTGGCCTGCAAGAACCTGTTGCGCAACAAGACGCGCTCGGTCTTGACCGCCTTGGCGGTGGCCGTGCTGGTCATCGTCTTCAGCATGATCTTCACCGTGCTGCGCTTCCTCGACCGGGCCATGGAAGCGAAATCCACCGACATCCCGGTCGTCATCACCGAGCGTTTTCGCATTCCCAGCCGCTTCAACCGCAGCCTGCTCGACCTGATCGTCAAGCAGAGCAGCCTGCACAGCGAGTTGATGAACGTGCCCGGTTTCGATCCCGAGAAATACACGCTCTGGCACTTCATGGGCTTCACCACCGACGAGAAGAACCTCGACAAGGACCGGCAGTTCTTCGCGATCGCGACCTTGCCCGAGAAGATGCCGATCATGATCGACGGGCTGGAGGAATTCGATCCACAGCTGTGCGAGTTGATGAAGAACCCGCCGCGCACCCGGCTGGCGCATGCGGGCATGCTGATGGGGCCGGATCGGCTGGCGCGGCTGGGCAAGAAGGTCGGCGATCAGCTCACGGCCTACTCGTTCAGTCATCGCACGGCGTCGGGCGGACTCCTCAAGATGGAGTTCGAGATCGTGGGCGAGTTGCCCGCGGCCAGCCGGTGGGCGCAAGGCGCTTTCATCGATTACGCCTACGTCGACCGCATCTTGAAGGAAGAAAAGAATCCGCTCGACGGCACGATCAACCTGGGCTGGCTCAAGGTCGGCGACCAGGAGAGCGCGGCCCGCGTCGGCGCGACCATCGAAAGCTACATCAAGGAAGTAAAGGTGGAGACGGCCTCCACCGCGGTCAGCCGCTTCCTGGCGGGCTACCAGGACATCCTCTTTGGCGTGAAATACATGCTGGCCCCGGCGATCATCGTGGTGATGGTGGTGATCGTGGCCAACGCCGTGGCGATCAGCGTCCGCGAGCGCACCGCCGAGATGGCCGTGCTGAAAGTGCTTGGCTTCCGCCCCAACCAGATCATGCTGCTGGTGCTCGGTGAAGGGCTCTTGCTTGGCGCCCTGGCCGGGCTGGGGGCTGCCGCGTTCACCTACCTCGTGGTCAATGTGGTCATGGGCGGCATCAACGTGCCCATTGGCTTCTTCCCGGTCTTCTTTGTGCCCGTGCACGTGTTCTGGTGGGGCCCGGTGCTGGGCGGCCTGTCCGCGCTGGCAGGGGGCTATTTCCCTGCGATGGCGGCCCGCAGCATCAAGGTGTCGGAAGTGTTCTCCAAGGTAACGTGAAGAAGGCAGAACAATAATAATGGAATCAGGGATCTAGCGGGCTCGATGCGGTCCCAGGCCCGTATTTCATTTATCCTTCTGCATTCTGACTTCTGCAGTTGTCATGAAGCTGTTCCTGCTGACACTGAAGAACCTGAAGCGGAATCCGCCGCGCACGGCCATCACCGCGCTGGCGATGATCCTGCTGGTGGCCCTCTTTTGCATGATTGCCACCGTCATCCGCTTTCTCGACAACTTCACGCAGGAAAAGACCAGCGACATCCGGCTGATCATCACCGACCGCTTTCGCATTCCCAGCCGCTTCGACCGCAGCTTCGTCGACAAGGTCACCCGCGAGGGCTACGAGCTCAATGCCCTGCTCGAGGAGATTCCCGGCTTCCACAGCGATCGGTTCACCGTCTGGGCCTTCACCGGCTTCACGCTCGATCCGCAGATGAAGGACAAGGACCAGATGTTCTTCGTGGTGGCCACCGAGCCCGAGAAGATTCCGGTCATCACCGAAGGGCTGCGCGACTTCGACGTGAACATGATCCCGCTGGTCGAGCAGCCCCCGCGTTCCCGGCTGCCCAAGATCGGCATGATCATGGGCGAGGTCCGCATGGAAAAGCTCGGCAAGAGAGTGGGCGACGTCTTCAAGGCCAGGTCGTTCACGCATCACTCGGGCAAGACCGGGCTGCCCATCGAAATGGAGTTCGAGATCGTGGGCACGCTGGCCCGCCGCAGCCGCTGGGCCCAGGGCGCCTTCATGGACATCGCCTACCTGCGCCGCGTGCTCGAAGAACACAACAACGTCGACAAGGACACCGTCAACCTGGGCTGGCTGCTGGTGGACGATCAGGAATCGGCGGCGGCCGTCAGCCGCACTATCGAAGACTACATGCGCGACGTACGCTGCGAGACCCTGTCGGCCGCCGTCAGCCGCTTCATGGAGCCGTTGAAGGATTTCTTCTGGGGGCTGAAGTTCGTGGTGGCCCCGGCGATCTTCATCACCATGGTGGTGATCGTGTCCAACGCCGTGGGCATGACCGTGCGCGAACGCACCCAGGAGATGGCCGTCCTCAAGGTACTCGGCTTCAGCCAGACGCGCATCCTGGTGCTAGTGCTGGCCGAGTGCGTGCTGGTGGGGACCATCGCCGGGCTGGTTGGCGGCGCCGGCACGCGCGAAGCCATTCGCCTCTACGGCGGCATCACCATGGGGGAAGGAGATCCGCCCTTCTTCGTTTCCGTGCATGCCTGGTGGTGGGGGCCGGTCATCGGCGCCAGCGTGAGTTTTCTGGGCGGGCTATGGCCCGCCTGGAACGCGTGCCAGGTCAAGGTGTCGCAGGTATTTGCCCGTGTTGCCTGACCGTGGCCAGTGACCAGAGTTATTTAGGGTGCGTCAAGCGAAGCGCGAACGCACCAATGTGCTACGAACTACGGACCAAGCAGATGATCCCGATCAAATACAACATTCGCAACCTGGTCGTACGCTGGAAGACGACGCTGCTGACGGCCCTCGGTTTCTTGATGGTGGTCGCGTTGCTGGTGGTGATGCTGGCTTTCGTGGAAGGGCTGAACGAGCTGGCCCGCCGCACCGGGCCGCCCGGCAACGTCATCATCCTGCGCGACGGCGCCAACGACGAGCTGTTCAGCGAGATCAGTCGCAATGAAGACACGTGGCTCCTCTACGAGAATGAAGAGAGCGTGCTCGACTGCCCGGTGCAGCGGCATGGCAAGCTCGTCAGCCACGAGGTGTATAGCATCGCCACGCAGGAATTGCCCCCCGATGAGCCGGGCGGCCGACCCAGGTATCGCTTCTTGCAGGTGCGCGGCATCGACGAGCCCGAAGTCTCCGGGCAAGTCCACGGTCTCAAGCTCAAGGCGGGCCGCTGGTTCGATCAAACCGGCCGCGAGGTCGTCATGGGGGACGGCATTGCCCGCACGCTGGGAAAGAAAATTGGCGACGAGTTCGAGCCGCGGCCCGCCCTCAAGTGGACCATCGTCGGCATCCTCGATTCGCGCGGGTCG
>JBFWSD010000950.1:0-3655 GCA_050248575.1 Gemmataceae bacterium | reverse complement strand
CCTGGGTGAAGATGGGCGCGCCGTGGCCCGCCGACAAGGTAGTCCAGAAAGAGGGCGATGCCTGGAGAAAGCACTGGGCGTTTCAACCGATTCGCCAGCCCGATTTGCCCGCCGTGAAGAATCCAGACTGGCTGAAGACGCCCATCGATCGCTTCATCCTGGCCGGGCTGGAACAGCGCGGGCTGACTCCCTCCGCCGCGGCCGATCGACGCACGCTCTTGCGGCGGGCCACCTTCGACCTCATCGGCCTGCCCCCGACTCCCGAAGAGATCGCCGCCTTCGCGGCCGACACTTCACCCGATGCGTTTGCCAGGGTCGTGGATCGCTTGCTGGCGTCGCCTCATTATGGCGAGCGCTGGGGCCGCTACTGGCTCGACGTGGCCCGCTACGCCGACAACAAGGGCTACGTCTTTCTCGAAGACTCCTCCTATCCGTGGGCCTACACCTATCGCGATTACGTGATCCGCGCCTTCAACGAGGATCTGCCCTACAACCGTTTCGTGCTCGAACAGCTGGCGGCGGATCAACTCGACCTCGGGAAAGACAAGAGAGCGCTGACGGCGCTGGGCTATCTCACCGTCGGGGGCCGTTTCATGAACAACGGCCACGACATCATCGACGACCGCATTGACGTGGTTTGCCGCGGGCTGATGGGGCTGACCATGACCTGTGCCCGCTGCCACGATCACAAGTACGATCCGATTCCGACTGCCGATTACTACTCGCTCTACGGGGTATTTGCCAGCTCACCGGAGCCGGTGGTGCCGCCCTTGTTCGAGCCCGTGCCCGATACCGAGGAGTATCGCAAGTACGAGGCGGAGCTGAACAAGCGGGTGGCGGCCATCAAGGATTTCGTCAGCATCAAGCAGGCCGAAGTTACCGAGGGAGCCAAGACGCGGCTGGCCGAATACTTGCTCAAGGCCCACGCGGTCCGCAATCAGCCCCGCACGGACGACTTCATGCTGCTCGCCGATGCCAAAGACCTGAACCCGAAGATGCTGGAACGCTGGCGGGCCTATCTCGAACGGGGCCGCCGCAAGCACGATCCCGTCTTCGCGCTCTGGCATGCCTACACGAAGCTGCCCGAAGCGGAGTTCGCCGCGCGGGCCGCCGAAACCACCGAACGCGTGCTGGCCGCCAAGGAGCCCGCGCTCCGGATCAATCAACTCGTGGCACTCAGCTTCGCCGGGCAGCCCCCTGCCTCTCTCAAGGAAGCCGCCCTGCGCTATAGCGAACTGCTCAACTCCATCGAACGCCGCTGGATTGACGAGAAGGCGGGCCGTCCGCGTACGCAGCGTTTCTTCAACGCCGATGAGGAAGAGCTGCGTCTGGTCTTTCAAGGACCGGAAGCAGTCCCCAACGTGCCCGCTGCCGAGCTGGGCGATCTGAGCTTGTTGCCCGATCGGCCCTCGCAAGACAAGCTGAAGAAGCTCCGGAAGGACATCGAGGAATGGCGGGCCACCGGGGCCGGCGCGCCGCCCCGTGCGATGGCCGTGGAAGATGCGCCGTACCCGTTCGAGCCCTATGTCTTTCTACGGGGCAACCCGAACAACCATGGCCCGCGCGTGCCGCGCCAGCTCCCCATGGTCCTGGCGGGCGAAAATCGCACGCCGTTTCTGAAAGGCAGCGGCCGGCTCGAGCTGGCCCGCGCCATCGTCGATCCGGCCAACCCGCTCACCGCGCGGGTGATGGTCAATCGCATCTGGCTCCATCATTTCGGCGCCGGCCTGGTGAGTACGCCCAGCGACTTCGGATTGCGTAGCGACCCGCCCAGCCATCCCGAGCTGCTCGATCATCTGGCCGTGGCCTTCAGGGAAAAGGGCTGGTCCATCAAGCAGATGCACCGGCTGATCATGCTGTCGGCAACGTATCAGCAGTCGAGCAGCCCGCGCGCGGCGGGCCAGCGCGTCGACCCGGAGAATACCCTCCTGTGGCGAATGAATCGCGTCCGGCTCGATTTCGAGGCAACGCGCGATGCACTGCTGGCCGCTTCGGGCCAGCTCGATCGCAATCTTGGCGGGCCGGCCGTCAAGAATATCCTGACCGGCTCCAGCCCGCGGCGAACTATCTATGGCTTCATCGATCGACTCAACTTGCCCGAGCTGTTCCGCAGCTTCGACTACCCCAATCCGGATGCGACCAGCCCGGAGCGCACGGCGACCACGGTGCCCCAGCAGGCCCTCTTCTTCATGAATCATCCTTTCGTGCTGGAAACGAGCCGCAAGTTGCTGGGCAGGCAGGAAGTGGCCGCGGCAAGCGACCAGCCCAAGAAAGTGATACAGCTCTATCGAATCGTGTATGGCCGGCTCCCCGACAAGCATGAGCTCGAGCTGGCCCGGCAATTCCTGGGTGACAAGCCGGCAGACATCGACTGGGAACGTTATGCTCAGGCCTTGCTGCTGTCGAATGAATTTGTCTTCGTGGATTAGACCGGCGCGCCGGATATCAAGATGCCCATTGCCTCCGTGGCCGAGCTGATCGACGCTTTGCAAGGCAGCAAGCTGTTCGACAAGGCTCAACTGGATGAGCTCAACCGCCTGCGCGGGCGGCATGCCGACGTGCGCGCCCTGGCCCGCGACCTCATGGATCGAAAATGGCTCACTCCCTACCAGGCCAACCAGATCCTGCAGGGCAACATCAAGGATCTCGAGCTGGGCAACTACATCGTTCTCGAGCGGCTGGGCACCGGCGGCATGGGGCAAGTCTTGAAGGCCCTGCACCGCCAGCTCAAGAAGGTGGTGGCCCTCAAGGTCATGCGCCGCGAGCACGTCGCCAATCCCGAAGCCATCCATCGCTTCCGCCGCGAGATCCGCGTCGCCGGGCAGCTGGGCCATCCCAACATCGTTCTCGTGCTCGATGCCGACCAGGTGGGCGACAAGCACTTCTTCGCCATGGAGTTCGTCGACGGCATCGACCTCTCGCAGCGCGTGCGTCAACAGGGCCCTTTGCCCATCGCCGAGGCATGCGATTACATCCGCCAGGCCGCCGAAGGGCTGCAACACGCCCAGGAACGCGGCATGGTGCATCGCGATATCAAGCCGGGCAACCTGCTCCTCACGCATGCGCACGGTCCCAATGGCTACGGGCAAGTCAAATTGCTCGATATGGGCCTGGCCCGCGTCATTTCTCCCGATGACGACATCGCGTCCTGGCACACGCAAGAAGGCAAGGTGCTGGGCACGCCCGATTACATGGCTCCGGAACAGGCCCTGAAATCGAGCGCGGCCGACGTGCGCGCCGATCTCTACAGCCTGGGCTGCACCTTCTATTACTTGCTCACCGGCAGCGTCCCCTTCCCGGGCGGCTCGTTGATGGAGAAGCTGCTCAAGCATCGCCTTGACGATCCGGAGCCGATCGAGAAGATCCGGCCCGAGGTGCCGCAGAGTGTGCGGGCCATTATCCGCAAGCTGCTGGCCAAGAAGCCGGAAGACCGTTTTCAGACGCCCGCCGAGTTGGTAGCGGCCTTGAAGGACCCGCTGCGCTGGCACGCGCCGGCGGCGCAAGCAGCACTGAAGCAAGCGGTCTCGGCCACTCCGGCACGACCGGCCGTGCCGGCGCGACCGGTCGCCCCGGCTCCGCTGCCCCAGGCGATTCCGGTGTCGGGCCCGGCGCAGGCGGCGTCGCTCAGTGCCACGTCACTGTCGAACAAGCTGGC
>JBFWSD010000949.1:0-3659 GCA_050248575.1 Gemmataceae bacterium | reverse complement strand
ATCATCTGCGGCCGCTCCGGCATTCGCGAGGGCTATCACACCGGGCGTGGCCGCATCACCCTGCGTGCCCGCGCCGACATCCGCGAGGAAGGCAACCGCGCCCAGATCATCATCAGCGAGGTGCCCTACCAGCAGGTCCGCAATCGCCTGGCCGAGGCCATCGGCGAGCTGATCAAGGACGAGCGCATCAAGGGCATCAGCGGCATGCGCGACGAGTCGAGTGCCCGCTCCGGCGAGCCGGTCCGCCTGGTCATCGACCTCAAGCGCGGTGAAGATCCCCAGCTGGTCCTCAATCAGCTCTACCAGTATTCGCCGCTGCAGAAGACGGTGAGCATCATCCTGCTGGCGCTCGTGGACGGGCAGCCCCGCACGCTGAACCTGAAGCAGATGATGGACGAGTACCTGCGCCATCGCGTGCAGGTGATCCGCCGCCGCACCGAGTTCATGCTGCGCGAGGCCAAGCGGCGCGCACATATCCTGGAAGGGCAGCTGATTGCCATCTCGTCCCTGGACGAGGTGATCCAGATCTGCCGCAACTCGCCGAGCCGGGCCGAGGCCAAGGAAAGACTGCAAAACCACGAGGTGGCGGCCTCCTTGCTCGAACGAGCGCTGGGCGCCGATCATTTCACGGCCCTCCAGCGCGAGCTGGGCGCACTGGCCAGCTATCGCATGACCGAGGCGCAGGCCGACGCCGTGGTGCGCTTGCAACTGGGCCAGCTGGCTGCCCTCGAACGCGACGAGATCTTCAAGGAGTACAACACCCTGCGCGAGCAGATCCGCTCCTACGAAGAACTCCTCTCCAGCGAGGCCAACATCCGCGCCGTCGTCCGCAAGGACCTCGAAGAGCTCAAGCAGAAATACAGCAGCGAGCGCAAGACCGAGATCCAGGACATGGAACTGGGCCCGGTCAACTACGAAGACCTGATCGCGGAAGAGCTGAACGCGGTGTCGATCAGCCACATGGGCTACATCAAGCGCTTGCCCTTGAAGACGTATCGCAGCCAGCATCGCGGCGGCAAGGGCATCACCGGGGCCGCGGCGCGCGACGATGACTTCATCGAACACTTCTTCGTGGCCAGCACGCACGCCTACCTGCTCTGCTTCACCAACACGGGCCGCGTCTACTGGATCAAGGTCTACGACATCCCGCAGATGAGCCGCACCAGCCCGGGCCGGGCCATCGCCAACGTGCTCTCGCTCAAGGCCGAAGAAAAGATCTCCAGCGTGATCCCGGTCCGCCGCTTCGAGGAGGATCGCTATCTGTTGATGGCGACCAGCCGGGGCATCGTGAAGAAGACGGCCCTGGAACAGTACAGCCGCCCCAAGGCAGGCGGCATCATCGGCATCAGCCTCGACGAGGAAGACGCCCTCATCTCGGTGCAGCTCACGCAGCCCGGCGATGAAGTCGTGCTGTGCACGCGCGAGGGCATGGCCATCCGCTTCGCCGAGTCCGACGCCCGGGCCATGGGCCGCAACACCCGCGGCGTCAAGGGCATCAACCTGAAGCCCTCCGACAACGTCATCGGCATGGTGGTGGCCGATCCCGAGGGCTATCTCCTCACCCTTTGCGAGAATGGCTACGGCAAGCGCACTCCCTTCGGCGCCAACACGGCCGGCGAGGGGGAAGAAGAGGCCGAGACCGAAACCGAGGAGGCCACGCCGGAAGAGCCGGCCGCCGAGGGCGAAGCAGACGCCGAGGCCGGCGAAGGGGAAGAGTCCCGCTCCGGCATGCGTTACCGCAAGCAGCGCCGCGGCGGCAAAGGGCTGCGCGACATCCGCACCACGGCCCGCAACGGCCCGGTGGTCGGCATCACCTCCCTCCGCGACGGCGACGACATCATGCTCATCACCACGCGCGGCATGGTCAATCGCACGCGCGTCGACGAGATTCGCGTGATCGGCCGCAACACGCAGGGCGTGCGCATCATGGACCTGAGCGACGACGACAAGATTGCCTCGATCGCCAAGGTGGCCAAGGAAGAGGTGGACGAGACGGCCGCCCGCCGCGCCGAACGGGCCGAGGGGGCCGAGGAACCCGAAACGCCGGAAACCGAACCGGAAGCCAGCGCGGGCGAAGAACCCGAAGCGACCGCGGGCGACGAAACAGAGTAAGCGTTGGTCCGATGCGCCAGCGAGGGATCCAATTCGAAAAGGAGCCACAATGAAACAATGGCTGGCTGCCTGCATCCTCGTTGGCGTCAACGTGCTGCCCGCCTGGGCGGCCGACGAAAAGCCCGAACAGGTCCTGCGCGACTTGCACGAGTTCTTTCGTAAGTGCGCGCTGCCCGACGGATCGTTCCGGCCCGGCATCGATGCCGAGTATGAAGGCATCTCCGATAGTGCCTACAGCGATCTCGCCCCCACCTGCTACGCGGTCATCATCCACAAGACGTTTGGCTGGAAGCTCCCCGACGAGGCCAAGACGAAGGCGTTCCTGCTGGGCCGCCAGCGCAAGGACGGTTCCTTCTTCAACGTGAAGGGCACCGTCGACCCCGACTCGCCGGACGGCAAGGCCTACAACACCACGATGGCACTGATGGCCTTGCGGGCTCTCGGCGCCAAACCGCGCTACAATCCGCTGCCCGTCTTCGACGCGGTGCTGGAGGAAGATTACAAGAAGCTGCCCGCCTACATGACCAGCTTCTTCCCGATGGCCTACCTTTGCTCGGGCAAGTCCATTCCGCCGGAGGCCGACAAGAAGATCAAGGCGCTGATGGTGCAAGACAAGGATGGCTGGATGCACGATCATATCGCGGCCACTTTTCATGCCGCCCACTACTATCGGCTGATCAACGAGCCGACGCCGAAGGCCGACGCCATGGTCGCCAAGACGATGCGCGTGCAGAAGCCGGACGGCAGCTGGATGCTGAACCTGCCCTCGCGCGACCGGCATGCGGGCTTCGACGCCTGTTTCATCCTCAAGCAGCTCGGCAAGGACACGCCGGAAGTGAAGAAGTCGTTGGCCCGGGCCGCCGCGTGGGCCCTCGAGTGCCGCAACGCCGATGGCGGCTTCGGCCACTATCCCGGCTCCACGTCGGACATCGACGCCTGCTTTTTCCAGATCGGCACGCTGGTGATGGCGGGCTGGCTGCCCGTTGCCGATCCTTTGCCCGCGCAGCCCCACTTGCTGGGCTGGGGCCACCTCATGCCCGCACCAAAAAAATAGCGAAGCCGGGCTTCCTCCCGGATCGCGCCGGCAGTTATTTGAGTTCCTTCACGCGCAGGTTGCGGTACTCGATGCGATCGGTGTGATTTTGCAGGCCGATCTTGCCCGTGGTTCGCGCCAGGCCGGTGTGTTCCTTGGCCACCGCCGGGTCCTTCAGACAGCGATCCAGGTCGGCGTCGACGATCTTGCGGCCGTTGAGGAGCACGGCCAGCTGCCGTTTGTCGACGCGGATCTCCATCGAGTTCCATTCGCCCGCGGGCTTCTGGGCCCGCTCGGTGGGGGCCACCACGTGGTAGATCGAGCCCGTGTACTGATAGAAGTTGAGCTTGGCGTACTTGGGATGATGGTCGTCGAGGAGTTGGATCTCCATGCCGACGCGGCTGATGTGCCCCTTCTCGGGAGCGCGGATGTAGATGCCGCTGTTGCCCGCGGGCGTGAGCTTGTAGTCGAAGCGCAGGACGTAGTTGTCGTAATCGCGTTCGGTGCCGAGCCA
>JBFWSD010000948.1:0-3662 GCA_050248575.1 Gemmataceae bacterium | reverse complement strand
TGGCGCTGTTGTTGCTGTCGAGGCCGCCCGTGGTTGCCGGCCCGACGGTGGAGACCCGCCTCCTTACCTGGTTTAGCGGGCTGCCCGCGCTGGTCGGCCTCCTCGGCAAGAACCTGGCTTATCATGCGTTGTTGAAGCGTGTGATCAATAGTCCGGGCTGGCTCGACCAGTTGACCATCAAGCAACAGGTCAATCTGCTGAGCATCCTGGTGATCTGCGTGCAGCCCGCCATCGTCGAGGAATTGTATTTCCGCTACCTGGCCCTCGGAACGCTGCGGCGTTTCATGGGCGTACATGGGGCAGTGTTGATCTCGTCCGTCATGTTTGGGCTCGCCCATTTGGGGGTTCCGCTCAGCGTGCCGATGTTGACGGTCATCGGCGTCGGGCTGGGCTACTTGCGCGTCTACAGCGGCAGCCTGGTGCTGCCCATGCTCGTTCACCTGGCCCACAACACCGTGGTCTTGATTATTGAAGCAAGATGATTGGCCGAACCATTCAGAACATTTCAATCCAGTCTCCCATCGTGATTCTTGCCGGGGTCACGGCGGCGGGCAGCCTGCTCCTGGCGCTGATGGCCCGCTCGCCACATTGGGCCATCTTCAGCCTGTTCCCGCTGGCCGCGGCACTGATGCTCCTGTTCACCAAGGACCCGGATTTTCGCGCCGAGTTTACCATGACCGCGATCCAGTTCCCGGTTGAAGGGCTGTCGCTTCCGTACAACGAGATGCAAGGTCTGGCCGCGGCCCGCCCGGCCGATCCGCGCAAGGCCGGCCCGCGCAACTACCCGATTCATGTCATTCACGCCGCAGGGGTCGTCGAAGTGCCTCCACGCCTGGATGTGCGTTCCGACGACGTTTACTACTTCCTCTACGAACAGTTCACCTCCAGCGGCTCGCGCCAGGTCAACGCCCAGCTGGCGGGCCACTTGGCCCAGCAGGAGCAGACCTTCGGAGCGGATCGCGTTTTCAGCTATCGAGCCCGGGCTCACCTTGGAACACGCTTCAAGCAACGCCGCTGGCGCGCCGTGCTTTGGGGCTGGGTGGTCGTTGGCCTTACCTGGGCGGGCATCGGGGTCTCCACGGGCTGGTATGGCTGGACCATCGCCGGCTTGGCCGTGGCGGCCATTTGCGGGCTGGTCATCTTCATCATCAAGCTCGAGGAGAAGGCGGCCAGCAAGGTCCCCAACTGGCGCCAGTCGAGCCTGGTTATCAGCCCGACCGGGCTCGCCATGATCCAGGGAGACCACAAGGGCCAGATGCACTGGGACGAGCTGCGTTCCGTCAAACTCGGCGCGAAACCTGGCTTCTTGGATTCTCCCGGCAGGAGCATGGCCAACGGGCTGACCCTGGTGGTGGATGGCGCCGAGTTCGTCATCGCTGACATCTACGACCGCCCGCTGCCCATCATCTACGAGCGGATCAAGAGCTACTGGAAACCTTGATTCTTACGCTGACAAGGTGACATTCCGTGACAACCTCGGTTGAACCGTGAATAAAATGCTTGTCAATGCCGCCGTACACGGAAAAGCTCTTGTGGTTGAATGCTGACGACTAAAAGCTGATTGCTTTTGCATTCGTCTGAGGGCCCGGTTAGACTTATCTATTGAGGGAGTGCCGCCGACCTACCCCTTGCGGCGCGACGCTACCTCACGCTGCTCGCGACAACCCACCCGTAGTATCCTTCCGCACGCATGGGAGGCACGCATGCAGGCTCACCTTCGCAATCTGTTGCTCGCCGCGGTCGCCGGACTGCTGGCTGTTGCCTCGGTCGGGGCACGATTGCCCGCCGATCCGCAAGAGAAGCAGGCGCTGACGGCCCAGCCCGTTTCCATTGAAGTGGAACCCCATACCATTCAGCTCGTTGGCCCGCGGGCAATGCAGCAGATTATCGTCACCGGCAAGTATGACGATGGCACAGTTCGCGATCTCACCCATGCCTGTGCCCTAGATCTAGAGACGCCGGGAATAGTTTCGTGGCTGCCGGGTGGATTTTTTCAGCCCTTGAAGGATGGCAACACCACCCTGGTCGTAACGGCAGGGACGAAGTCCATCAAGGTGCCCGTGGTGGTCAAGGACTTTGGCAAGCCGCAGCCGATCAGTTTCAAGAATGACATGATTGCGGCCCTCAACGTGGGGGGTTGCAATGCCGGAGCCTGCCACGGTACGCCGAGCGGCAAGAATGGCTTCCGCCTCAGCCTGCGCGGCTACGATCCGCCCGCCGATTTCATCCAGCTCACCCGCGATGCCCTGGGCCGCCGTACCGATCGTCTCGATCCCGACGCCAGCATGCTCCTGCAAAAAGCGCTGGGCGGCATCCCGCACGAAGGGGGCACGCGTTTCCAGCGCGATAGCGTGCCTGCCAACGTCTTCCGCGCCTGGATGAGCGAAGGGCTGCAAGACGATCCGCCCAAGTCCGCCGCCATTCAGAAGATCGAGATCCGGCCCGGCTCGCGCATCCTGAAGACCCCGGCCCGCTGGCAGCAGCTGGCCGTCGTCGCCACCTTCTCCGACGGCACCGTGAAAGACGTCACCCGCCTGACGGTCTTCTCCTCCAGCGATACCGCGGTGGCCGACGTCAACGTCGATGGGCTGGTCGAGTTCAACCTTGCCGGCGAAGTGGCCATCCTGTGTCGCTATCTCGACCTGATGGAAACCGTCCGCCTGACTTACCTCGAGCCGCGCGAAGGCTTCGCCTGGAAGGCACCCCCCGAGAACAACTACGTCGACAAGCACGTCTTCGCCAAGCTGAAGATGATGTCGATCGAACCCTCCGGGCTGTGCACCGACCAGGAGTTCGTCCGCCGCGCCTACATGGACGTATGCGGCATCCTGCCCACCGCGGAAGAGGTCAAGAAGTTCCTCGACGACAAGGCCGCCGACAAGCGGGCCAAGCTTATCGATGCCTTGCTGGACCGACCGGAATACGCCGACTACTGGACCCTGAAGTGGGCCGACGTCCTCCGCTCCAATCGCAAGACCATCAACGTGAAGGGCGTGTTCGGTTATCAGCAGTGGCTGCGCAGCCACATTTACGACAACGACGGCATCGATCAGATCGTCCGCGAGCTGATCACCGCCAACGGCAACACCTTCACCAACCCGCCGGCCAATTACTATCGCATTGCCCGCGATCCGCAGAACCTGGCCGAATCGACGGCCCAGCTCTTCTTCGGCATCCGCATGCAGTGCGCCAAGTGCCACAACCATCCGTTCGAACGCTGGACGCAAGACGATTACTATTCGTTCGCGGCCTTCTTCGCGCGGGTGAAGCAGCGCAAGGCGCCGGTGCCCCCGGGCGGCAACGGCAAGGATGATCTCGCCGAGGTCATCTACACCGAGCGTTCGGGCGAGGTCACCCAGCCGCGCACCAACAAGGTCATGGCCCCCAAGTTCATGGGCGGGGCCATTGCCAACGTGCCGCCCGGCACCTCGCGCCTCGAAGTGCTGGCCGACTGGCTCACCGCGGGCGAAAACCCGTTCTTCGCCAAGTCGGTTTCCAACCGCATCTGGTTCCACCTGATGGGCCGCGGCATCGTCGAACCGGTCGATGACTTCCGCGATTCCAATCCCTCGGCCAACGACGAGCTGCTCGACGCCCTGGCCAAGGATTTTGCGGCCCACAAGTTCGACATGAAGTACCTGATCCGCACCATCATGAACTCG
>JBFWSD010000947.1:0-3670 GCA_050248575.1 Gemmataceae bacterium | reverse complement strand
CAGCGACAGCCTCTAGATCGGATCGAGCAGCCGGACAATCACCTCGCTCTCGCCAGACAGTGACAGCACCAGGGCCACGTCGCTCGGATGAACCATGCCCAGGTCGCCATGTACGGCCCGGGTGGAATCAAGGACATAGGCGCGCGTGCCCGTCGAATTCAGGGTGCCGGCGATCTTCTGGCCCACGTCGGCCGATTTGCCGGTACCGGTGATGACGACGCGGCCCGTGCAATGATGAATCAGGTCCACGGCCTGAAGGAAGGACGCATCGAGGCGCTGGGCCACCAGCCCGAGGGCCTCGGCCTCGCCGCGCAAGATGCTGCGCGCGTAGTCCAGTCGTTCCAGGTCGCTGGTGGTGCCGATGGTCTCGTGTACTTTCAAGGACAGATACATGAGTGCGTCCGTGCCTTTCGCGGTTGGCCGGTGCGGGCGCGCGACGTGGTCGCTGCCCATGTTGCCGGTAAAACACAGCGACTATACCGGCCACGCCGGGAAAAACAACCCGAGCGCGAAAGGGCTCGTCAGGCTAGATCGGCAAACGCGTGGAGGCAACATGGCGAAAAAGGCGAGGTGGGCCAAGAAAAAGTCCGCGGCGGTTGCCCGGTCTACCCAGTCTGCCGCTCATGACGGATCGGTGAGATGAAGGGACGGCACAGCTTGTCGAGACTGTGAAGAGGCCCGGCGTTTTGGTTCGCCGCGCCTGACAAGCAACAAGGCCTCCTTGCCTGCTTACCGAACTGGCTCTGCTTCGGCCTCGTCCACAAGGATGGCCGTGATCAGGATCCAGCGTTCGATGGCTACTTCTTCGCCGTGCTTCGTAGACGTGAACCAGTGGCCGATGAGAGGCAGGCTGCCCAGCACCGGCGTGCGTGTCTCCATGGGAATGGAGCGAGTCTCGCCAGAGCCCCACATCAGGAAGGAATGCCCGCTATCCAGCGAGCAGGTTTGTCTCTGGAGCCAGCGTTCCCGGCCCCCATCTGCATCCGTCCTGCAATAGTCGATCTCCACGTCGAGATCGATCCGGTCATTTTCGAGCAGCCGGGCCAGGACCTGATATGTCTTCATGAGCCCGACCTTGGTGCCAATCTGGAGCACGGCCTCCTGGCCGCTCCTGGTCACGATGCTGGGCGCGCCGATCAGCTGGGCCATGCCCAGGTCGCGCAGCTTCTGAAACTTAGCCAGTAAATCAGTTCTGCCCTGGGCATCGAGGTTGGCGCCAAAGAAGATCTGTGGCGTGCCAAAGACCAGCGGCTGGTCAGATTGCGGAAAGATCTTCTTTAATTCGTCCGGGGCTGCTTCCGCCTTGGTGCAGTTGATTTCGACGATCAGCACTTCGACCCGGATCGTGCCCGGCCGGGCCGCGGCTTCTGCTTCAGGTTGCTCGGCGTGGAGCGGCAACAGACTCATCAGGAAGCAGGCGAATAGCGGGCACATATCAATTCCTCTCAACAAGAAAAATCAGCCGCGCGTGATGTAGCCGCATTGCAGTTCGGCCGCAACGGGAGATTGCTGTCCAGGCGCGGTCAAATTTTCGCCAGCCTACCCAGGCTGTACAGGCATTCCGTGAGAGTGTTGCTTGCGTGAAAATGCGCTGGAGGTGCTTGCTCGCGCAAAGAGTTTGGGAAAAAATGGAGTTTCGGCGTGGCGGCTCATTCCCCTCACCGGGAGTCCGTGCCGCGGGCACCGCGTTTGCACCGCCCCGAAGTCGGAACCCGGGCGGCGAGCCTGCCGTCCAAGTTATGGTCGTCTTGCCAACCTCAGCATAGGAGCCCTCCTGGCATGTACCGCATTCTTGCCTGCCTCACCCTTGGCTGTCTGTTCGTGTTCACGGCCCGGGCCGCCGATGAAAAAAATGAAATCAAGCCGATCAATCTCGCAAAGCTCAACTCCGACAAGGACGAGGACGATCCCCACGTCTCTTCGGTCGGCGCGATGTTGCTTTACACCGCGGTCGATGCCAAGGGCAAAGGCGAGATCCGCGCCTCGGTGCGTCGTTCTCCCAAGGCGGAATGGCTCCCAGGCAAAGCCCCGCCTCAGCTCACCGGCAAGTCCGATCATCGCGGCGCCAGCCTCACGCAAGACGGCAAGTTCCCGCAACACCTCTTCTTCGCCACCAACATGGATCCCGAGACCCTCAACAAGGGGGACAACTACGACATCTACTTCTACATCAAGCAGTTCCCCGATGCCGACTTCACCACGATGACGGCGTTGCGGATCTGCACGGCCGCCGACGAGATGCACCCCTGGGTGACCGCCGACGGGCGGCATGTCTTTTTCTCGCGCAAGACCAAGGACGGCTGGAAGGTCTTCGTTACCAGCAAGCCCCCCGCGGGGGGCCAGTTCGGGCCAGAGAAAGAAGTCGAGCTGCCCGTCAATTTCCATCACGCCACGCTCTCCCCTGACGGCAAGACCATGTATCTGCAAGGTCCGGTCGGCACCGAGGACAAGGAACGCTGGGGTCTGTTCCGTTCGAAAGCAACCGAGAAGGGCTGGTCCAAGCCCGAACCACTCGACGGGCTCAACAGCGACACGGGCAAGATTGGCAGCAAGTCCCCTGCCCTCAGCCGCGATGGCACGATTCTCTACTTCGCCTCCGATCGCGATGGCGGCAAGGGCGGCCTCGACATCTGGGCCGTGCCCGTGGCCCAGCTGAAGTAGGATTCTCGTTGAGCTGCTGGCGAGCTGCGGCGCACAACGCTCGCGCTCGCCAGTGGCTCGCGGCTCTCGTCACTGTCGCTGGAAGTAGGCCTTGCGGAGTTGATCCTTGAAGGAATCGCTGGCTTCGAGGGCAGACTGGAAATCGGCCTTGCCCAGGAAATAGGTTTCCACGTCGGTGGCAGCACGCACGGTGGCGCTGCGTTTCTCACCGGTGAGCAGGGCTCGCTCGCCGAAGAACTCACCTTCCCCCAGTGTGCGCACGGTGCTGCCGTTGATGAGCACGTCCACCTTGCCCGCGCGGACGAGGTAGAACTTGTCCCCTTCATCCCCTTGCTGGACGATGACGCGGCCCGGGCCGAAACGCTCCTTGCGCATCTTCTCAGCGACGTGGGCGATTTGATCCGGCGTGAAACCGGAGAAGATGTCGCACTGGCTCAGGAACTGGCCGACCACCACCGATTCGGCCAGTAGCACGTCGGAGACGATGTGGCCCCCCACCATGTTCACGATGCGGTCGGCCACATCGAGGATGCGGTTGTCATGCGTGACGATCAGGCTGGTGGAGCCCTCTTCGTCGGCAAGACGTTTGAGCAGGTTGACGACGTCACGCCCCGATTTTTCATCAAGGGCGGCCGTGGGTTCGTCCGCCAGCACCAGCCGCGGCTTGTTGGCCAGGGCACGCGCGATGGCCACACGCTGTTTCTGCCCGCCGGAAAGGGTGCCCGGCTTGTAATGCAGCCGATGTTCCAGACCCAGGTCGGTGAGGATCTCGCGGGCACGGCGATCGATGTAGCGGCCGTCCTCCTGCACCAGTTCGAGAGCCATGCGCACGGTTTGATAGGCGGTCAGCGATTCGAACAAGTTGTGGGCCTGGAAGATGAATCCGATATTGCGGCGCAGCTCGACCATGCGTCCCTTGGACAGGCCAGCCAGTTCCTGTTCGAGCACCTCGACGCTGCCGTCCTGGATGGTGCGCAGGCCGCCCATGAGCGTGAGCAGTGTCGTCTTG
>JBFWSD010000946.1:0-3673 GCA_050248575.1 Gemmataceae bacterium | reverse complement strand
CACCTTGCGGCCAAAGCGAATGTTGAACTGATCGCTGTGGCGGTAGTTGGCCCACATATCCAGCACGTTGAAGCTGCCCAGCGACTCCTGAAAGGCAATCTGGTAATCCCAGTCGCGCGTGATGTTGCCGAACAGATAGTTACGCGAGAAGGGCAGGTTGAAGCCCTTCACAGGCGTAGCGATGTTCGCCTTGTCGTAGAAGGTGCCGTCGAAGGCGACCAGGTTTTGCAAGTTGACGGAGTATTCGCCATCGGGCGTGGAGAGCGAGGTATAGCCGCCGCCGCCGTTGTAGCGATAGCTGACGCGCATGGGGAAGTTGTCGCCGCTACCCGGCACCAAGGGCCCTTCGCCGCCGGGCAATCCGGACTGCGGGTCGGCAGTGTCTTCCGGCAACAGGCCCATCGGCACATCGCCTGGCGCGGCCGGCAACACGTCTTCTACTTGCAAGGCCGTCTGCTGTAGACCCGCCGGCGCGGCGGGCGCGCACGTCGAACGACGCAACTCGTCCACCTCGTTGCGAAGTTGCCTCATCTGCTCGAGCAACTCGGCGGTGGTCTGGCTGGCAGGCTCATCCGTTTGTGCGGCCAGCTGGCCCGCGCCGGGCCAAGCTGCGCAGGCCAGACAAGCTAGCCAGCCGGCGGCAAGTTGACGAAAACGCGTCGAAGTTCTGCCTGCAATCATCGCACAACCTCTGCACGGGCGCGCAGCAGCGCGTGTGTCGTTTATCCAGAATGCCGGTTCGTTGGAGGGAGGCCGCCCTATAGACGGGCGCGAAGGGAAATGCAAGACCGAACATTCTGTTATTTTTAAGAATGTCAGTGCGACGGCTGGGTCTAGCGCTGCTTGACCGGCTCCGCCAGGGCCAAAGCCGCCACGGCCCAGCCGCTCGCCGTGATCGAAATGAACTGATCCTTCTCGTGCGGGAAGCCCGATTCGAAATAGGTCTGGAAGGGCCGGCTGCGCGACTTCACATACCACGAGCCGTCGTCCTGCTGCGACTTGACCAGGAACTGCAGCCCGCGTTGATAGGCCGGGCTGCCCGTGTCGAGCCCGCCCGCCTCGTGGAGGGCCACCAGCGCCGAACCGGTGGCATAGGCGTCGCTCTCGAGCTTGTCGGTCTGGCTGAAGCCGCCGTCGTCGCGCTGGGTCTTCAGAAGTTCGTCGCGGGCTTGCTCGATCGCCTTGTCGTCGGCCCCGGCAATTCTGAGTGCCCAGAGCCGGAAGACCCGTTCTTCGGTGTCGGTGGCGGGAGTCTTGAGCAGCCAGCCCTTCACTTGCTCGATACGTTGCTGGATCCGTTCCTGCTGCTCCTTGCTGCCAAAGCGTTGCAGCCCGCGCAGGGCCAGATAGTCGTTCGTGAACGGGCTGGCTTCCGACGGCGGCCGCCGCGCCGACATCCGATAGTGATCGAGCTGCTTGTCCTTGACGAGCAGGTATTCGACCACCGCCTCGGTCACCGCGCCGGGCTGCGTTTCACCCAGTTCGAGAGTCCAGAGGAGATAACCCGCGGTGGAGACCTGGCCGCCCGTCCCCTTGCCCTGGCGATAGAGCTCGATGTTCTTGGTGGCGAACTTGTTGGCGTGCTCGAACTGGGCCGCCAGCCCTTTGTCGTCGATGGTGAAGCCGTGCCGCCGCGCCGTGACCACGCCCAGCGCGGGCAGCGCCTGGTGATGACACATGAAGCACTCGCGCTTCTCGATGGAAACGGCCATGCTCTTCTGCAAGAGCGGCAGGGCCTTGGCCACCGCCTGCCGAAAAGCGGCCCGCTCGGGCTCGGCGGCCGGGAGAAGCGGGACCATCACCAACAACAGGACCAGTGCGGTGAGCGCACGCATGACCGGCTCCTTGGTGCGGGACGAGTTAACGCAACGGCTGGCCAACCTGATTGAACGTCTCCTTCTTCGACTTCCCCATTTCCTTGGCCAGGGCTTGCACGGTATCGCCGGCGATGGTCACGCTGGCATGGATCTGGTTGTCGCTGACCGAGATCTTCAGGTCGCTCATGACCTGTTTGACCTTGGCGACCATCTCCTTGGGCATGCCGGGCTGATTGTCGATCGCCAGCTTGGCAACAGTGAGCAGGCTATTGATGATGTCTTTCAGGTCGTTGGCGGTCTTGGCGTCCTTGCAAACAAGAACCAGGCGGGCATGGACATCGCTGTCGATGTCCACGTCGCCGGCCAGCACCTCGACGCCCCCCAGCAGAGCTTCGGCGCCGGGGGCCCCGCCCAGCATGCTCTTGATGGCCCGGGTATCGCCGGCATCGGCCATGCCCTTGAAATTGACGGCAAAAGCGACGGGCTTGCTGAAATCGGCCAGACCGATGGCTTTTTCCAGCCCTTCATTGAGCTTGGCGGGCTTGTCTCGTTCGAGGATGACCTTCAGGTTGTCGACCTTGCTCGAGCTGAGGGCCAGCCGATCGCCGTCGATCGAGGCATAGGCATTGGTGAACTTCAGCCCGCCGATGTCGTAATCAACCACCGTGGCATAGATCTTGTGGTCCTTGACCTTGGTTTCGGTTTGCTCGACCTTGGGCCCCTTGTTGCCGCCCCCATCGGGATTGAAGAACACCATGTGATCGGTCTTGGGCTTGCGCTTGGCCTTGAGATCCTCGGCACTGACCGCCGAGGACAGGCGGTACAGTTCCACGGTGCCCGTCTTGGGGTCGACGGCCGAGGTAACCCGCTGGACATTGCTGAGCTCGGTGCCAAGATGGTTGGGAACCTGATCGATCTCTTTCTTGAGATCGGGGATGTCATCGCGGATCTTGGCCCAGAGGCTGCTGTTGAGTAGCTTGTTTGGCTGCATCGAGAACACCCCCTGGGTGTTATCGGGCATGTAGGCCAGGTCTTGCTGGATGCCGGCGCCGCCCCCCATGAAGAGCGAGGCCACGGCGGCGACCAGGATCACCAGACCCAGCCCGGCGGCGCCAATCATCAGCAGCTTCTTGTTGGCCAGCAGCTTGGCGAGCAGTTCGCCCTTTCGAGAAGACCCCGCTTCAGGAGCTGGCGACTCGAAGCCGGCCGGCGCGGGGGCCATGGCGGGGGCCGGTTGAATCGCGTCCGCAGCGGAAGCCGCCGGGATCTTGACCGGCGCACCGCACGGACACTTGCCCGCTTTGCCCGCCATCTCGTCCTTGACGCGCAAGTTCTTGCCGCAAGCAGCACACGTGAAGCTGATCATGACGCGTCTCCTGAGTCAGGGAAGAAGGACGGGCCACTGAGATTATAAGAAGTTTCCACACCGGGGGATACAGACCGAAAAAGGGGACGCAGCGGACGCAGCTCTTTTTGGATGGATCACTGCTTCTTCCGTGGCCTTCCGCGGGGGCGGAGGCTGGATTGCAGACCCAGGCGGCGTGCCACCGACTTCTGCCACTCCTCCGGGCCGAACGGCGTGCCGCGGCACACCGACCTCCGCACCGTTTCGACCTCGGCTTCCGTCTGGGCACTGTTCACGTGCTTGGCCCAGTCGGCAGGCAGCGGCAGCGGGCCGTCCGTCAGCGTGAGCTTCGGTTCTGCCTCCGTCTCGCGTCGCCGCCACAGGCTGCCCCAGCGCCATGATTCGGCCCGCTTTGCCAGGCGGGCCCGCAGGGCGTTGCGTTCGACGTAGCGCAGCACCGTGAAATAGTGATCGTCCTCGGCGACAGGAAAGGACTTGAAGCGGCCCTGAT
>JBFWSD010000945.1:0-3680 GCA_050248575.1 Gemmataceae bacterium | reverse complement strand
TGATCACCTTCAATCTGAGTTACATCTTCCTGCAGGTGTGATCAGTTTACTGGATCCTTCCCCGTTGGCTCGAATTCCATCCAGTGAACGAGCCAGCGGTAGGCCAACTTGCGGCCCGCCAGCGGGTAACTGTGCTTGCCCTTGTGATTGTGCAGACCAAGTCGATCTCCCGCGCCCAGCAGCTCATAGACCGGCAACGCTGCCTTGACGAAGGTCCAGCTCAGGTCGCCGTCGGCCGAGTCGCCGCCCTGAATCAGGAAGGGGCGGGGAGCAATCAACGCCAGCACCTGATGATGCTCCTGCCTGGGAATGTGTTTCTTCATCTCCTCGGTGAGATACCAGGGGTCCGTCCAGTTGCTCATGCGCAAGCCGATGCCCCCTTCGTTGAAGACGCCCACGCGATAGCGCGGCTCGAAGGCCACGGCATAGAGCACTTCCTTGGCCCCGAGCGAGAAGCCAATGCAGCCAATCCGGTCCTTGTCGACCTGTGGTACGGTTTCGAGAAAGTCGATGCAGCGCGATGCGTCGAAGGTCATCTTGGCCATGCCAGTCCAGCCGGGCCGCCGCTCGGCCAGTGCCTTGGCCTGCCCGAGCGCCCATCCTTTCGGATCCTTGATGATGAAACACTCCGGGCTGAGCGTGACGTAGCCGCGCCGCGTCAGTTGCAAGGCCAGAGCCAGTTCCGGCTTGCTGCCCAGGCCAACCGGCATCTTGTACGTGTCGCGCGTGGTTTCGTGAAAGACGACCACCGCGGGCCGCTTCTCTCCCTCCTTCAGGCTGTCGGGTATCAGCAGGAAGGCGTTGATGCGATCGTTGCCTTCAGCGGCAAAGGAAAGTTGTTGCCGCGTGTAGCCCTCGAACTTCTCGGTCTTGTCGATCTTGACGTCGAGCTTGTCCGGTTTGGCGGGATTCTTGCCAAGCCGTTCGAGCCAGGCCGATTCGAGCTGGGCGCGGCGGGCTGCCCAGCCCGCGCGGGTGCCGATCTGGTTGCCCTGGTCATCGACGAGCAAGGGCAGCAAGCCAACGTTCTTGATCTCCACGCCGGCGTGTGGTTTCTGTACCAGCGCAGGCCAGTCGACCGGCTCGGCGGCGAGCAACGCGGCGAGCAGGAGTGTCGGCATCGCGTCTCCTTGTCGATCATGGAGGAAGTTAGTCGATTTTCACTCTCTGCCATCCTACGCGCCCGCGGCCCCCGGGCAACAATTCCGATCCTGGCAAGCTAGCGAATCTGAATTCTTCCCCAGTCTTCAGCCGGGCGACACCGGGCTTGACCCCGGGCGGTCGATCTCTTAATACGCTGTGAGCGCATGGGCCGGAACTCCCACGAACAGGTCGAGGCCATGGACGGCACGTCAAGGCAACGCCTCCGCGTCTGGGAAGACGCCACGATGACGATTCTGCACGACCGCGCGGAAAGTCCCGAGGGCTGGCCGACCGGCCCGCACCATCCGTCCGCCTTTGCCGAACGCCTCTACGCTGCCGAGACACTCGACGCTACCCAGTCGCCGCCCGCCGACGAAGCGGCCGAACCTTACACTTTGCAATGGTTCCTCGATATCGAGAATCAGCGGCATGGCCGGCAGGGCCGGTGGATTCCTCGCCTCATGGAATTTGCCAAGCACTCCAGCGAGACGCTGCTCGGCCTCGGCAACGGCCTGGGCACCGACTGGCTGCAATATGCCCGGCACGGCGCGCATGTGGTGGTGTGCAGTCCGTCCGGAGCACAGCTCTCGCTCATTCGCCGCAACTTCGAACTGCGCGGGCTCGCGGGCCGTTTTCTCCATGCCGCGCCAACCTCGCTGCCCCTGGAAACCGCTTCCATCGACGTTGCCTGCATCAGTTCACTCTTGCACGAAGTCCCCGATCCGCAGGCCGTCATCCACGAGGTCTATCGCGTCTTGAAGCCGGGGGGCAAGGTGCTGGCGGTCACGCCCGCCCTGTACGACGTCGACTACTGGAATGACGTGCTCTTCCCCTGGCGTTCGCAGCGCCGTGGCAAGCCCGACACGCCCTTGCGTTTCACGGCGCGTTCGCTCAAGCGGCTCTTTGCCAGCTTCAGCGAGCATCGTATCCACAAGCGGCACCTGCGCCGCTCCGAGGTCCCGCACCTGTGGCGCTGGCTGCCCACGCAGGTTCTCGAACGCTTGATCGGACATGTGCTGATCCTCAAGGCCTTCAAGCCCTTGAGCGCGGCCATCTCGCTGGCCCAGGCCGCTTGAGCAAGGAGGCCGGCATGTCCGTTCGAACCGGCCTGGCCCTGGCCCTTCTCTTCCTGCCCGCGTGCTTGCTCGACCGCGGTGGCCACACCCTTGGCGTCCTCCGTCCCTATGACATGAAAACAGTCATCCTCGACCATGTGCCACTTGGCACCAATGTGTCGCGGGCCCGCCGCTTCATGGAAAAAGAAGGCTTCCAGTGTGAAGAACGCAAGAACGCCGACTTCACCGAGGGCTACATCAACCACTCCGGCGTCGACTTCTTGCTCTGCAAACGCACCGACCAGGCCGGCGCGGATGGCGTCGATGTGAACTGGGAAATTGCCATTGCCCTCACGGATGGCAGCGTCGGTGACGTCTGGCTTGCCAACGACCTGCTGGAAATGCCCTCGCTGCCTGTGACCACGCCCTACTCGCGCATTCCGCCCCCGTGACGGATCGCTGGACCAGGGGGCTGACGACCCGCTCGGTGATCGCTATTCCTCCGCGGCGCCGTTGCCCGCGTCGCCCTGGGACATCTTCTTGAAGATCTCGTCGAGGAGTTCGGGACTGGCTTCCATCGTTCCTTTGCACTTGGGGTACTTGGAACAGCCGAGGAAGTAGCTGCCGCCGCGGCCGGAACGGAGCTTCATGGCCTCGCCGCAATCCGGGCAGCGTTCCTTCACTTCCACTGCCGGCGGCGCCTTGCGCTGGGGCAGCACATCCTTCAGCTTTTCTTTCAACTCGGCCGTCATCGGCTTGGTTGACTTGCACTTGGGATAGGCGGAGCAGCCGAGGAACGGGCCGCGCGGGCCGCGCTTGACCACCATCGGCCCGCCGCACTTGACGCACTCCACCCCCGTCTCGATTGGCTTCAGCGGGTTGCCCTGGGCGTCGACGTCCTTGGCGTTGCGGCACTTGGGATAGGCGGTGCAGGCCAGGAACGGGCCGCGCGGCCCTTCACGCAACACCATGGGCGAGCCGCACTTATCGCAAACGTGCTCGGTGGGCTTGCTCGACAAGACGGCGTTGCCTTCGGAGTCGAGGTTCATGGTCGTCTTGCAGTCGGGCCAGCCCGAACAGCCGAGGAAGCGGCCCCGCTTGCCCATGCGCTGCACCATCGGCTTGCCGCACGTGGGACAGGGCACCTCGACCTGGGCCTGCGGCGCGACTTCTTCCCCTTCTCGTTTCAGGAAACGACACTCGGGATAGCCGGAGCAGCCGAGGAACTTGCCCGCCTTCGAATAACGGACGACGAGCGGCTTCTGGCACTGCGGGCACTTCTCGTCGGTCTCGGCCCCGCGGACCTTTTCCATCTTGGTCTCGGCCACCTGCAAGGCCTGTGAGAACGGCTCGTAGAACTCCATCAGCACGTCGTCGCGCTTGACCTTGCGATTCTCGATCTGATCGAGCTCCTCCTCCATGTGGCTGGTGAATTTCAGGTCCATGATGGAGGGGAAGTGCTCGACGAGCAGGTCGGTCACC
>JBFWSD010000944.1:0-3681 GCA_050248575.1 Gemmataceae bacterium | reverse complement strand
GCGAACATCACGTCGAGTCGTTCGAAGTTGTCGTTCGCCTTGCCCGCCAGGATGTTCGCGTCCGTGGTCTCGCAATACAGCAGCTGAATCGATCTCGGCGTGCCGAACCGCTTGACGACCAGCCCGAACAGCTCGGCGAACTTCTTGGCGTCAACATCCTTGAACTCTTCTTGAAGCGTCTTGTCCTTGCGTTCGTCGCCGGTCTGGAACTGGAAGCGGCGCATGCTCTTCTTCGCGTGGGAAGAAAGCTGGGCAAAGGCTTCCTCCGGGCGGTTCTTCGCGAGGGCCACCACGAAGGGTCTCCCGGCCCGGATGAATCTGCGTTCTTCGGGGGAAGCATCGTCGTCGATGAACTCTTCGTCGTTGTTGCCCCTGGCGGTCGCGTTGTTGCCCTCGGGATCGGCGGCGGTCGCGGCGCTGGCCGGGGCGTCCTTGTCTTTCGTTCCGGATGAAGTGGCGAATGAATAGATGATGGCGGTCGAGACGCCAACGACCAGGATGGCCAGCCCGGCCAGGGCCCAGGCGGCCACTGGCACGCCGGCCCTGGGCTTCGCCTTCTTCTTTTTCCTTTTGGGCCTGGTCTTCAATTCGCCTTCGCGGTTGGCGGCGTTCTGGCGGGCGGGCTTCGCGGCAACGGCCGTCTCTTCCTCGACCACTTCGTAATCGTCGGCGGCCATGACCTCTTCTTCAGGAGGGACATCGAGCTCGAAACGCTCGTGACAGTCCGGGCACTGGATGATCGCACTTTCGTGGGTGTTCTTGACGCTGAGTTTCCTCTGGCAGTTCGGACATTCGAACTGGATCATGGCAGACTCTCCCCGCGCGACAGCACCTTGAACCGAGTCCATTCTATGGACTCGCGTTGAGGATTGCGTGAAGATCGGGGCCGCCATAGCCCACATGTCAACGGAGGTGATTTTCGCGCAGCTCGCGCAGTTTGTCGAGCATGGGCCGGGGCTCGTTGTTCACGTCGAGAACGCCGGCATGAGGGAAAGTGTGCGCGACGGAATCGGTGAGGTGAGTCCAGAACACGCTGCGGATGGCCGGCTTGCACAGAGCGAGGGCCGTGAAGCGATAGGCCCATTCCGCCTGGTTGGCAGTATCGTAGCCGTTGCCAAGGCGGCCCGAGTCGGTTTCACCGTCGTCGGCCTTGTCGTCGCTGCCCGAGGCGGCCGGGTAGCCCAGCGTGAGCCGCAGGGGCACGCCCAGCAAGGTGTACATGTCGATGAGGCGTGAGGTGTCGAGCAGGTCGCGGTAGTAACTGCCCCGCGGCGACAGCCCCATGACGACTTCGAGATCGAGGGCGTTCAGGTTGAGCCCGGCGCGAATCAGCGTGTCGGCAAAGATGAACGGCGAATGCAGGCAGTCCTCTTCCGTCATGTATTCGCCCCAGGGCTGGACCAGACCGATCGCCAGGGCCAGATTGGGATCGATTTGCCGCGCCGCTTCGGAAAACTGCACGGCCAGCCAGAGGAGTTCATCCTCGCTGAGGGCCAGTTCCATCGATCGATTGGCCGAGTGCGCCAGCTGCCACGAGCGAATGCCGCGATAGCGCGTGATCGCCGCGCGGATGTAGTTGCTCATCCGGTTGGCCAGTTGCAGCAGATCGGTTTCTTGCGGATCGAGCCAGGCGGGCAACGGCCCCGAGAAGTCGATGAGCGGCCCGGCGATCAACTGCATGCCGTTGTCGGTGGCCCAGGTGACGATCTTGTCGTAGGGATCCCAGTTGAACTTGCCTTCCTCGGGCTCGACCTCGTGCCATGACAGTCGCACGCACAGGCCGTTGAAGGCTTGCGCGATGGACTCGTGCATCAGGTGGGGCTGATCCAGCCCGCTTACCCGGCAGCCCAGCAAGGTATCGAGGCGCGGCTGCCGCTGATGCCGTGCCTGAAACATCTGCTCGATGTATTGTTGCACCAGCACTTCGGCGGAAGCATACGCCTGGGCCAGCACTTCCTGAGAGCGCAGGTCGGCATCGCCAACATCGGCGGTCACGGCCTTGGCAAACTTGAGGCTGGTCTTGCGAATCTCGTCGGAGAGGGAATCGGGAATGACGAGCCCGCCCATCTGCCAGTCGGCAGCCTGGCAGCGCAGCTGGTTGACCTTGCCGCGGGCCAGTTCGAGCAGCAAACGATACGGATCGTCGCGTTCGATGAGCGTGCCGCTGGAGATCATCACGTGCCCGGCGCCGTCGATCTGCCACGGCGCGATCAGGCAGCCGCTCTCTTCCACTTCGCGGCGAAGAGTGAGCATGCTGCCGGCAACTTCGGCTTCGGTGGTCCAGGGCATGTTGTCCGGACCGCCGGCAATGCAGGCGCGTTCGAGATCCCGAGCCACTTCGGGAGCGAGGTTCGCCGGTAGCTGGAAGCGCATCAAGAAGAGGGTCCTCGATCAGCCGACCTGTTACCCCGATATTATAACGACCCGGTGTGCCAGTTACCCCGCTCATTTCCCTAGTTATGAGAAGGATTTCGGGGAAGCGGCCCGCAAACTATCCTCCTGTTGTACGATATCCTTGCGGCGAATCAAAGGGCACCGCGGGTTTCCCAAAGCCGGAGTCTGTCATGCTGATTGGCCATGTCTCCGACGAGCGCTTCGTCGCCCTGGCCGATGTCCTCCTCGAGTTCGCCAGCGGGCCAACCTCTGTCGAGGCCCGTTCGCGGGCCACCGGATCGGTGCATGCCGAGCTCGCTCCGGGCGACTACACCGTCACCCTGCAAAAGCCCGGCTTCGGCAGCAAGCGCACCATGCTCACCATTCCCCCGGTTGCACGCAGCGGCGCTGAGCCGGCCTCCTTCCGCCTCCTCTCCGACGGGCTGCTTGGTTACGTCTGGCCCAAGTGGGTTCGCGCCGGGCAGCCCGCCGAGTTCCGCGTCCACTCGGTGGAAGCCTACCACCTCGAACTGTTCCGCTACGGGCTGACGAAAGATCGCATCCGCAGCCTGGGCTGGTTCGACGAACATGGCCCGCGGGCCGTCATGCAAATCACCCCCGACGGCGACTACTCGCAAACCGGCGTAGCCTGGAACCAGACAGGCTACACCAGCAAGGTGCATGCCCAGCGCGTGCTGGCACCCGAACGGGCCGGCCTCTATTACTTTCACGCCAGCACGAAGTCGGGCGCATTCTTCTCCTTCCCGTGGATCGTGGCCCCGGCGCAGCCCCGCTGCCCGGTGGCCGTGTTGCTCTCCAACATCAATGGCAACGCTTACAACAACTTTGGCGGGCGGAGCAACTACATCAACCCGGCCTGCTTGCCCGGGCGGCCCACGGTCAACGCGCGGCAAGACCTGTCGCGCTATACCGAGACCAACCATCGCGTTTACGATCGCGACGACTATGCACCGCTGTCGTTCGAGCGGCCCGAGCCTTTTCAGCAGATCGACGCGCACGAACAGGCGACCGATCCCATCGAGGGCCGCAACGCCTGCCACCTGGCCCCCGCCGAATGGCGGCTGCTGGCCTGGCTCGAACGCGAAGGGCTGGACGCCGACGTCTATGCTGAATCGCAGTTGCATGCGGGCGAGCTGCGCCTCGACGATTACCGCGTCCTCGTGCTTGGCCCGCATCCCGAATACTGGACGCGGCAGATGTACGACCACGTGAAACGCTGGGTCTTCGAACGGGGCGGCCGTCTCATCTACCTCGGCGGCAATGGCCTCAACTGCGAAGTGGAAATGC
>JBFWSD010000943.1:0-3690 GCA_050248575.1 Gemmataceae bacterium | reverse complement strand
GGCTACGAACACCTCACCAGCACTCAACTCATCGGCCAGGCCGACGACCGCCTCTACCAGGCCAAGCACGCCGGCCGGAACCGGGTCGTTGCCAATGCCGCCCACCAAGCGTGAGCAATCTTCCTATCTTCTCCGTCGTTGCGGCCCGCTGCGCACCAGGTTAGAATCACCACGTCCCGCCTGGATTTCGCGAACTCCTACCTTCGAGGTGCTGCCATGCTGCGCAAACTGATCGTCCTGATGGTTGTTGGTGTTGCGGTTTCACCAGCGCGGGCCGATGTGAAACCTGCGGCCATCTTCGGCGACCACATGATCCTCCAGCGCGACAAACCGGTCCCGGTCTGGGGCAAGGCAGCCGCGGGCGAAACCGTCTCGGTCTCTTTCAACGGGCAAACCAAGACCGTCGACGCCGACAAGGAGGGCAACTGGCTCCTCAAACTCGATCCGCTCAAGGCGGGCGGCCCCTTCGACCTGACCATCGCCGGCAAGTCCAGCAAAGTCGCGATCAAGGACGTGCTCGTCGGCGAAGTATGGCTCTGCTCGGGCCAGTCGAACATGGCGATGTCGCTCAAGGGCGCGGAGCAAGCAGCCAAGGACATCCCGGCCGCCGAGCTGCCGAAGATCCGCTATTCGCGCGGCGCCGGCGCGTGGCAGGTGTGTGACCCGAAGACCGCCGGCGGCTTCTCCGCCACGGCGTTCTACTTCGGCCGCGCGCTGCACAAGGAACTCGACGTACCGATCGGGCTGATCAATCGCTCGGTGGGCGGGACCTCGGCCCGGCTCTGGACCAGCCAGGACGCGATCGCGGCCAATCCCGAGCTGAAGGAACTGGCGAGCACGCCGAAAGTGGGCAATCTGTACGAGACGTTCATCCGCCCGCTGGTCCCCTTCGCCATTCGCGGCGTGATCTGGTACCAGGGGGAAGCAGACGCGGGCCGCTCCGATGAATACCGCAAGCTGTTTCCGACCATGATCCGCGCCTGGCGCAAGGATTTCGATCAGGGGGACGTGCCCTTCCTGTTCGTGCAGCTCGCCAACATCGGCGCGCCGCCGAAGACGCCGCAGCAAGAAGGCTGGGGGCCGATTCGCGCGGCCCAGGCTTCGGCGCTGGCGCTGCCCAGGACCGGGATGGCCGTGATCATCGACGGCGACGCCGATCTGCACCCGAAGAAGAAGCACCTGGCGGGCGAGCGGCTGGCCCTGGCGGCAAGGGGCATCGCCTATGGCGAGAAGCTCACTTATTCCGGCCCGCTGGTCGACTCGGCAAAGGCAGACGGCAACAAGGCGATCCTCGGCTTCAAGCACATCGGCGGCGGGCTGGTCATCAAGGGAGACAAGCCGGTTGGCTTCGCCATTGCGGGCACGGACAAGAAGTTCGTCTGGGCCGACGCCAAGGTGGAAGGAGACAAGATCGTGGTGAGCAGCAGCGAGGTGCCCACGCCGGCCTTCGTGCGTTATGGTTGGTCGAGCAACCCGCAATGCAACCTGTACAACAAGGAAGGGCTGCCCGCCAGCCCCTTCGAGGTGGAAGTGGGCAAGTAGAGCAAGCCAGCGAATTCGCGCCCGCGTGCAAGTAGCCTCTGTTCTTGGCGGGCGTGATTTACTATGCTTTTGTTAGCCATTTCGCTGCCGGCACGGGTGCGGGTACTCCTGGTCCGGCACGAGAACACTTACTTGCGATCCAGCCGCCGCGGCGGAAAGCCCGGCGCATGCGCAGGTTGCACCTCGTCTCCACACCATGAATAAACGAAAATCTCGGCTGTCGTTGAAATCGGTGTTGAAGTCCAAGGAACATCAGAAACGCTCGTTTGGCGATTACCGGCGTTTCATTCAGAACCAGTATGACGGGCTGCCCGGCGCGTTCACCAGCGTGACCGGGCTGGTCACCGGCCACGAAACGCTGGCGGGCCGGCTCATCCGCCCCAGCGGTTTCGACGTGCGCGGCTGCAAACGCATCCTCGATGCGGGCTGCGGCAACGGCCGCTACAGCCATTTCCTCCTCCGCCGCGCCGATGCCGACGCCATGGTCACAGCCTTCGATTACTCGCAAGGCATGTTGCAGCGCGCCCGCGAACGCTTGCGCGGCGAACGCGCCAGCCACGTGGCCGCCGACTTGACCCGGCTTCCCTATCCCGATGCCTGCTTCGATGCCATCGTGTGCGGCTGGGTGATCGAGCATCTGCCCGACCCGCGGCCGGGACTGGCCGAGCTGGCCCGCGTGCTGCAGCCGGGCGGCAAGTTCCTGCTGCTCACCACCGAAGACACGCTGAATGGCGCGATCTGCAGCCGGCTCTTCCATTGCCGCACGTACAATCGACGCGAGCTGCGCGTGGTGTGTGGCGAGTTCGGTCTGGAATGGCACCGCGAGCTGTGGTTCTCGCGGCTTCACGCTCTCTTGCGGCTGGGCGGCATTGTCGTCGAGCTCAAGCGCTCTTCGAGTTGAAGTGCCTCGGCTGCCGCCAGCACGCGCGGGCAACGCAGCACCAGCCTGGTGATCTCGGGCCGACAGTTGTAGCGCACCGGATGTTGCCCGGCGAGGCCGCGGCTGACGTACATGGTGGTCGGCCCTTCCTGGAACAGCCCGCAATCGTAGCGCCGGCCGAAACGGCTGGGCACAAACACCGAGCCAATCAAAGGGAAGCGGATCTGCCCGCCATGGACGTGGCCCGCCAGCATCAGGTCGATCTGGTGCGCGGCCGCCCAGTGGATGTTGTCCGGCGTGTGGCTGAGACACAGCCGGAATCCCTCGGTCGGACAGGCCGTCAAGTTCGGCTCGGGCACGAACCACGGCCCTTCGTGCCCGATGGCGATGAGTGGCTGCCCGGCGAGCTCCAGCTTGCGCCAGCTGTTGCCCAGCACCTGGATGCCCAGCCGGGCCAGTCGGCGCCGGCTCAGCTCCGGGTCGTACCAGTAGTCGTGATTGCCCAGGATGGCGAAGGCGGCTTGCTTCCAGCGCAGCTTGCCCAGCACGGGCACGATCCAGCGATGATGCTTCTCGCTGTCGACGATGTCGCCGGTGAGCACCACGATATCGGGTTCCAAGGCGCGACAGCGTTCCATGAGGAATTGATAGAAGGGCAAATCGGGCACGCCGCGCAAATGCAGATCGGTCAGGTGCAGGATCGACAGCCCATCCCAGGCCTCGGGCAAGCGCGGCACCACCAGCACGCGTTCGCTGAACTCGACCTGAAAGATCTCGTTGAAGGGCAACCGGGCCAGGCGGCGATGTTTGCCCTCGCCGATGGGGGTGTAGCCAAGTTCGCGGGCCACGTCGACAATCTCACGCGTGTGCGACTGCCCGGCGGCGGGCTCACGGCGCAGCCCGCGCAGCACCATCATCACGGGCACCACGGTGGCCCCGATCAGCACGCACACCTGCGCATACGAGGACCAGACGATGCCCGGCACCGATGTTGCGGCGGGCTGCCCGAAGGCAACGTCAAAGGTGGCGAGGAACAGGAACGGCGCGGCCAGGATGGTCAGCTCGCACGAATAGCGGCACACCTTGAGCAGCTTGCGCGGCCAATGCCGGGCGTAGATAAGGTTGAGGCAAGAGACGAGAAAGGCTGCGTGGCCCGCACAGACGGCGCTCAGCAGCCCGAGTGCGACCGGCGAGAAAGTCCCGGGCGACAGCCCGCGCGGCAAGATTGTTTCCAGATCCAGCATCGAACATCCAAAGTCGGGACTCGC
>JBFWSD010000942.1:0-3695 GCA_050248575.1 Gemmataceae bacterium | reverse complement strand
CGGCCGTGCGCGCCATCGTGCAGGAAATCTTCACCGCACTGCTGTTCGCCCAAAAACCGCGCTACATGCAGTGGATGGAACAGGCGAAACGCAAGCTTCAACTTCGGATCTGACAAAGTCGAACTAGTACAGACGCAATTGAGCTACTTGAGCAACGCGACCACAATTGAGGTCATCTACTCGGACACGATGGCCTCTGTGATCATTCCGGTTCCCCCGGTCAGTGAGCAGAAGGCAATTGTGCAGTTCCTCAATCGTGAGACCGCCACACTGGATATTCTGACCATCGAGGCCCAGCGAGCCATCGACCTCCTGCAAGAGCGCCGAACCGCGCTGATCTCCGCCGCAGTCACCGGCAAGATCGACGTGCGCGGGTTGGTCGGAACCGAGGCCGCATGAGCCTGCACAAGGAGATCAACTTCGAGCACGAAGTCTGCGAGTACCTTGCCGCTCACGACTGGCTGCACGCGGACGGGGACGCGGCGAAGTACGACCGGGCGCGAGCGTTGTTCCGCGACGACGTGCTGGCGTGGGTGCAGAACACCCAGCCGAAAGCGTGGGAGGCCATCGTCAAGAACCACGGCACGCACGCCGCCGAGACCCTGCTGACGCGCCTCCGGACATCCCTCGACCAGCGAGGCACGTTGGACGTACTCCGGCACGGCATCGAGATGCTCGGCCTGCGCGGCAAGCTGCCTCTCGCCCAGTTCAAACCGGCGCTGGGCATGAACCCCGACATCCTCGGCCGGTACGCCGCTAACCGCCTGCGCGTGGTGCGGCAGGTCAGATACTCGCTCCACAACGAGAATTGCATCGACCTCGTGCTGTTTCTGAACGGCGTCCCCGTGGCCACGGTCGAACTCAAGACCGACTTCACGCAAAGCGTCGATGACGCCATCGACCAGTACCGGTTTGACCGTCACCCCAAGCCGAAAGGCCAAGCCGCCGAGCCACTGCTCGCGTTCCCGAGCGGGGCGCTGGTCCACTTCGCCGTCAGCAACCGTGAAGTCCACATGACGACCCGGCTCGCGGGTCCGGCCACTCAATTCCTGCCATTCAACCAAGGGGACCACGGCGCGGCGGGCAACCCGCTGCCGGAACACGGGGGCCATCGCACCGGGTACCTCTGGGAACAGGTCTGGGCACGGGAGAGTTGGCTGGAGATCCTCGGACGCTATCTGGTGACCCAGCGGGATGAGAAGAAGCAGATCAAGACCGTGATCTTCCCCCGGTTCCACCAACTGGACGCAACGCGAAAGCTGCTGGCCGCAGTCCGGGCACAGGGACCGGGCGGCAAGTACCTAGTCCAGCATTCGGCCGGGTCTGGGAAGACGAACTCGATTGCATGGTCCGCCCACTTTCTGGCCGATCTGCACGACCAGCACGACCAGAAGCTGTTCGACTCCGTGTTGGTCGTCTCCGACCGCAACGTGATCGACCACCAATTGCAGGAGGCAATCTTCGACTTCGAACGCACCAGTGGCGTGGTCGCCGTCATCACCGGCGAGAGCAGCAGCAAGAGCGGCGAACTGGCGGAAGCCCTGTCTGGCGGCAAGAAGGTCGTGGTCTGCACGATCCAGACGTTCCCGTTCGCACTGGAGGCCGTCCGCGAACTGGCAGCGACCAAGGGCAAGCGGTTCGCCGTGATTGCCGATGAGGCCCACAGTTCCCAGACCGGCGAAGCCGCCGCCAAGCTCAAGGCGGTGCTCTCCCCGGAGGAACTGGAAGAACTCGGCGACGGTGGCGAGATCAGCATGGACGACGTGCTGGCCGCGCAGATGGCCGCACGGGCTGACGACACGGGGATCACCTTCGTCGCCTTCACGGCCACGCCGAAGACCAAGACGATGGAGCTGTTCGGCACGCGGCCTGATCCCACCCAACCGGCGGGAGCGGACAATCTGCCGTCACCCTTCCACGTCTATTCGATGCGGCAGGCCATCGAGGAGGGGTTCATCCTCGATGTCCTCCAGAACTACACGACGTACAAGCTGGCGTTCAAGTTGGCCACCGGGGACAACGAACTGGACGAGGCGGAAGTCGAACGCAGCGCGGCCCTGAAGGGGATCATGGGCTGGGTCCGGCTCCATCCCTACAACATCGCCCAGAAGGTCCAGATCGTCGTCGAGCACTTCAGGGAGCTCGTCGCGCCACTGCTGAAGGGGCAGGGCAAGGCAATGGTGGTGGTCGGCAGTCGCAAGGAGGCTGTGCGCTGGCAATTGGCCATCGACCGCTACATCAAGGATCGGGCCTATCCGATCCGCACCCTTGTCGCGTTCTCGGGCGAGGTCAACGATCCGGAGTCCGGGCCGGATGCCTTCTCGGAGCACAGCGTCAGCCTCAATCCGAACCTGCGAGGGCGAGACATCCGCGAAGCCTTCAACACCGACCAGTACCAGATCCTGCTCGTAGCCAACAAGTTCCAGACCGGGTTTGACCAGCCTCTGCTGTGCGGGATGTACGTCGATAAGCGGCTCGCGGGCATTCAGGCCGTGCAAACCCTCTCGCGGCTGAACCGTGCCCACCCCGGCAAGGACACCACGTACGTCCTCGACTTCGTGAACGACCCGGCCGACGTGCTGGCCGCATTCAAGACCTACTACGAGACGGCCACGCTCTCGGACGTGACCGACCCGAACCTCGTCTACAACCTGAAGGCCAAGCTCGACGCAGCCGGGCACTACGACAACTCCGAGGTGGACCGCGTGGTCGCGGTGGAACTGAAGCCGGACGCGAAGCAGAGCGAACTGGTGGCGGCGGTGGAGCCGGTCGTTGACCGTCTGCACCGGACGTACAAAGCCGCGCAGGAGGCCCTGAAAGTCGCCACGGTGAAGAACGACAAGGCCGGGGCCGATGCCGCCCAGCAGCGGCTTGACGCCTTACGGCTGTTCCAGCGCGACATGGCGGCGTTTCAGCGGCTCTACACCTACCTGTCTCAGATCATCGACTACGGCAACACTGCCGTCGAGAAACGCGCCATCTTCTTCCGGCAGGTGCTTCGGCTGCTGGAGTTCGGCCGCGAGCGCGAGGGGATCGACCTGTCGAAGGTCGTACTGACTCACCACACGCTGAAGAACCGTGGGAAGCAGCCCATGCCCCTTGGCGTGGGCGAGACGCCCACGTTGGAGCCGATCACCGAGGCGGGCAGCGGGATCGTACAGGAGAAGCAGAAGGCCCTTCTGATCGAGATCATTCAGCGCGTGAACGACTTGTTTGAAGGCGACCTGACCGACCAAGACAAGCTCGTGTATGTAAACAACGTCATCAAGGGCAAGCTTCTGGAGTCGGAGAAGCTGGTCGTGCAGGCGACCAACAACACGAAGGAGCAATTCGCCAACTCGCCCGATCTCAAGACCGAAATCTTGAACGCTGTGATGAGCGCGTTGGAGGCCCACACCGTCATGAGCACGCAGGCGTTGAACTCGGAGTCGGTGAGGGATGGGTTGAAGGATGTCCTGCTTGGCCCAGCACGGCTCTACGAAACCCTCCGGGAACGGGCGACAGCGGACGGCCAGTCCGAGAAACAGCCTTCCGGGCACAATTGAACCGCCAGGTTCAATTTGTGCTATTCTTGGTGCGCCAGGCATGGCGCGCAGCGCCGTGGCTGGCGCTGTCAACCGATAGCGAAAGCGAATCGGGAAGTGACTTGGAGGTGCAAGTCCTCTGGGGGCCTCGATGACAGGAACCCCTAGCCG
>JBFWSD010000941.1:0-3696 GCA_050248575.1 Gemmataceae bacterium | reverse complement strand
CCATCGGCGGCGCCTTCGCCCGACCAGCCGTAATAGCCAAAGACGTACTCGGCGAGCTCGGGGGGCGGGGGCAAGTAGCCATCCGCCGCCAACAGCTGATCGATGTAATCGAAGAGGGCCACGATGAGCGGCTCACTGTTGATGGCCTGGAACCAGATGGGCTGCCCGTCGAAGAAGAGGAGCACCACGTTGGAGAGCGGGCAAGGTCCCAGGCAGCCGCTCATGGTCATCTGGAGAACGGGCCGCAGCCCGCGCCGCTTGTATTCTTGCTTGTAGAAGTCGATGGGGACGGCGGCGTGGCCCCGTTCGGTGCGGCCGCAGCAGCAGCCCTTGGCGCAGACCATCAGGTGCCCGCGCTTAGCGCGGAGATGGATGGCCTTGCCATCGGTGCGGAGCACCCGAATGCGTTGCTTGCGCGGCATGAAGTAGGGATAGGAAATGTCGGGTTAAGTGGTGAGTGGTCGCTCGCGGACACCGCACCAACTCGACGCGTGAGCGAGGGCCACCTGGACAGGTTGATCCGGGCCCGTTATGCTTCAAGGTGGCATGGGCAGATTCTGCCCCTGCTCCGTCCTTGTGGACTCCTGCGGCATCCCGTCGCAGGTCTCCCCGCTAACTCCAAACCGATGTCCAGTAGTGAGGTGGGTCATGACCCCCAGCGTTCGTCGTCCGTCGTCCGCGCCGTCCGAAGGGCTGCGATGGTTCGCGGTCAAGGTCGTCAGCGGTCGCGAGGAATCGGTCAAAGAAGCCCTGGAAAGACACGTCCGTATCGACGCGCTCGAAGAGGTCATTGGCCGAATCCTCATCCCGGTGGAAAACGTCGTCGAGCTCCGCAAGGGCCGCCGCGTCGAGCGGACACGCAAGCTCTTCACCGGATACCTGCTCTGCGAGCTTGCCTGCGCTGACCGCGCGTTCTCCTTGCTACGCGAGATTCCCAATGCTGGCGGGACCGCTCCCATGCCCTTGAGCGAGGCAGAGGCAGACCGATTGCTGGCCGGGCAACTGGAAGACAGAACCAGGGTCGTCCTGCCCGAATTTGACCCGGGCGACCGCGTCCGGGTACTTCGCGGCGCCTTCGCGCAGCTGGAAGGAGAAGTCGATAGCGTGCTGCCTACAGGCCTGATTCGCGTGCGTATGGAGATACTGGGGCGGCCCGTTTCTCTCGAGCTGGAAGCCTCGGAGATCCTGCAACTGTCCGGCAAATGAAGGCGAAGGCGAACGGGGGAGCCGTTGCCCGGGATTGCCGTTGTCCTCGAGCTGGCCATTGGTTACACCGCCGGCCGCGGATAGCGTCTTTCCCTTTCCCCGAGGGCCATCATGCAACTCATCCTCGCCTTTCTCGTGACGGTGCTGAGTCCGGACGCGGCCGACGCGGCCAAGAAACGACTTGCGCCGTTGATGCAGCCCGAACCCTGGACCATTCCTGTCAGCGCGGGCGCCAGGGACGGGCTGATCCAGTTCGACGTGCAGGTAATCGATATCGAACGCGCGCAGCTGGCGAAGGCCGGGCAACTGCGCAACCACTGGTTTCAGTGGGAAGTGGACGAAGTGCGCACTTACGCGGAACACACCCTCTCGGACAAGAACCGCGCTCAGTTCCTGGATGACATGAAGGCCTTGCAGCAAGAGAAGCTGGTGGGCATCTGCACGGGGCCGTGTCTGATGGCGGGCAACCAGCAAGGCATGGAAGGAACGCTGAAAGGCCCGGGCGGCCTGGCCACGGTGTTCAGGATCCGCGGCCGCGAACTGCATGAGGACGGCGGCCTCCTCGGCCCGCGCATGCTGCACATTGAACTGGAGGCCCGGATGACCAAGCCCTTTTCGCTGGGCCGGCACGAGTCGACCTTCACCACCGAAGAGCGCATGGAATCGGGCGAAAACCGGGTGATCGTGCTGCGGCCCTATGGCCAGCACCACGAGGTGCGCATCTTGCTCACGCCGCGCGTGCTTTGCCCGGCCGAGCCGCCAGCACGGACTTCGGGCTCCATCGGTATCGATTTTTGACGGGCAGGAATCAGACGTCCCGGTGCCACCACTCACCACTCATTACTCACCACTCGACCACGCACCAAACCACCCAGACCACTGGTTGAACCAACTGCATGGAGATCCTATCATGACCTGAGGAACGGGGCTCATCTCTCCTCAGGGACGTTCGTCATGCTTCAGCGGAAATATCTTTTCCCGCACGTCATCGAGATGAACTACCAGGCCGGGCACCGGCTGGGGGTCAATGTTTACCTCATCGATGGGGGCTCCGAGTTTCTCCTCATCGACATCGGCTTCATCGATGCCGTCGACGAGATCGTCGAGCTGATCCGGCAAATGGATTTCGAGCTGTCCACCTGCAAGATGATCATTGCCACCCACGCCGACGCGGATCACGTGCAGGGTGTGGCCCGGGCCAAGGACCTGCTCAAGACGAAGGTGGCGGCCCATCCGCTCTCGGTCGAGCCCCTCGAATCGGGGGACGAGATCACCACTTACGCCACCATCAAGGCGCAGGGGATCGAGATTCCCATGCCGCGCTGCAAGATCGACACGCTCCTGAATGAAGGGGACGTGATCGAGGTGGGGGATTGCAAGCTCGAGGTCTGGCACACGCCGGGCCACACGCCGGGCCACCTCAGCTTCAAGATGGGCAACCTGCTCTTCGCCGGCGACAACATCTATCGCGACAGCTGCGTGGGCGTCATCGATGCCCACCACGGCTCCAGCCTGCCCGACTTCATCGAGTCGCTGAACCGCATCATCAAGGACGATGCGGAGTTCCTGCTCCCCAGTCACGGGCCGATCTTCCGCCGCGACAATCGCATCGTGCAGAAGGCCATCGACCGCCTCACGGAGTACCAGTACCTGGCCGATTTCGGCACCTGCGCAGTGTCGTGGCCCTTGCTTGACGAGTGGGAGGCCGAGGTGCTTTCCGGCAAGCTGCCCGACTTCAGCCAGGACGCGCCGCCCGCCAAGGAGAAGAAGGGCAAGAAGCCGGCGGAATCGAAGCGATAGATCTCACTGCAACAGCGCAGCCACACGCAGCTGGCCCACGATCTGTCCGTCGATCACGACATCAACGTGATCGGACAGCCCGTGATCGCTCCGTTGCCGATAGTCGGGATTCTCCGTCGGGCCAGTCGGGTCCGTGTACACCTCGATGCAACTGTCGCCCAGATTCACGATCCAGTACACGGGAATGCTGGCCCGGGCGTAGATGCGCTTCTTGGTGCCACGGTCGCGGTCGAGTGTGCTATCGGCAACTTCGGCCACGAGCGCCAGCTCGGCGGGCCCGGGGTGGTGATCGCGGTATTCTCTGGGCTCACCGCGGATGACGGCTATGTCCGGCTCGGGTTCGCTGGCGTCGGTCGTGATAGGTTCCTGAGATTCGACGTGCCAGCCCGGGGGCAGAATGGCCTGGAGCGCGTCGCGGGTCAGCCGCGTGACCACGCGATGGGGCGGATTTCGAGGCATCTTGGTCACCAGCAGCCCTTCGAGCAGTTCGACCGGATCGTCGTCGGTCAGTATCCCCGATCGAATCATGTCGTGGTACTGACGGACGCTCAGACGCCATAAGTCGGGAGCGCCGGGAGGCGGGATGAAAGTCGTGGTTGGTCCGCCGATGGACATGAAGGCTCCGGGTTCAGTGCGGGTATTCTAGCACGACCAGTGTCTGTGCGAAAGCGGGGACCGAAGGGCTCACTT
>JBFWSD010000940.1:0-3698 GCA_050248575.1 Gemmataceae bacterium | reverse complement strand
GTACGTTGGTGTCGCCGGCCCCCTGGAAGATGCGGAGAGGCGCCTTCACATCATCGAGAAAGGGCAGCGCCGAACGCTCGCGGAACAGCGCGGCGTCCTGGCGCGGGTTGCCCATCTCCGTCTCGTACCAGTCGGCGAAGCGGCTCTTGGCGATCATGTAGTCCATCACCAGGTCGGGCATGCCGTAACGCTCGACGCCGACCTTGAAGAGGTCGGGCTTCTTGCTGAGGGCCATCAACGTCATGTAGCCGCCATAGCTGCCCCCCGTGATGCCGACGCGTTGCGGATCGATGAGCCCGGCCTTGGCGAAATGCTTGACGGCGGCTTCGATGTCGTTCAGGTCGCCGCCGCCCCAGTCCTTGTTGTTGAGGTCCTGGAAGGCCTGCCCGTAGCCCGTGGAGCCGCGATAGTTGGGAGCGATGACGACGAAGCCCGCCTCGGTGAGCACGTGAAAGAAGGGCAGGAACGTGTACCGCACCTGACTGTTCGGCCCGCCGTGCACATAGACGATGGCGGGCGGCGGCGTCCCCAGTCGCTTGACCGGCGGCTCGAGCACGAGTGCTTCGATCTTCCGCTTGTCGAAACTCTCGTAGGCTTCGAGCTTGCCCGCGGCGAGCTTGCCGGGCACCACACCTCCCATCAGGCTGTAAGTCACCTGCTTCGCCGGGCAGCGCACGGGCGATTTGCCCGCGCGCAGTCCGGCGGCCACATCGAGCACCCAGACATCGGCGGGCCGCTGTACCGCTTCTTGCAACAGGGCCAGGCGATTGGCTTCCTTGTCGAAGCTGAGCCCGTGGGCCACGCCATCGGCCAGCTCGATGGAGACCGGTTCACCGCGCGGTTCGCGCAGCAAGTAGAGGGCCGACTTGCCCCCTTCATTCACCGCGAAGAAGATGCCGTGCCGGTTCCACACGGCGTTGGTTACATCGTGCTTGCCCGGGCCGATGAAGACCGGATCCTGCGGGCGGGGCAGCTTGCCTTCCTTGCCCGGCTCGAGGCTGACCAGCCCGAGCTGCTCGTAGCCCTCCGGATTACGCATGATGACCAGGAGCGCTTTGCCATCGGGCGAAAAAGCCTGCGGCCACAGTATGCCTCCCTTGATCGGGGGCGGCACTTCCGTCTTGGCTCCCGAACGTGCGTCGACAAGAAGCACTTCCCCTTTCTGATCGTCGCCACTGCGCGTGACGGCAAGAAAGTTCCCGTCCCGCGACCAGACGGGCGTGGAGACGTTGAGCGGTTCGCGGGTGAGCTGGGTGGTCTTGCCCGAGTCGAGATCGAGAACGTGGAGCTGAAACAGAAAGGCCCGCTTGGGGTCGGGGTCGGCCGTGAAGGCCAGCCGCTTGCCGTCGGGAGCGAAACGCGGCTCGCTCTCGGAAGCGGGCGAGCCGAGCAGCTTTTCGAGCTTGCCCCCCGCGGCGGGCACGCGATAGAGATCGCGGCGTTCGTTGCCCCCCTCGTCGGAAGTGAAGACCAGGAACTTGCCGTCCGGCGAATAGCGGACCTCGCCGACCTGTTCGCCCAGGTTGGTGAGCTGGCTGGGCCAGCCGCCCGCCGCGGGCACGGTCCAGAGCTCGAGCGCGCCGGTACTGTCGCTGACGAAGGCAACGGTTTCGCCATCGGGCGAGAGCTCGCTCTCGCTGACGGCCCGGATGAGCGAGAGCTGCTCGGGAGTGTAGGCGGCCCGCTGCGCCGGCGCGGGGCCAACCAGAACGAGAGTGACGAAACAGACGGCCAGCCGCTGCGACATGAGAACTCTCCTGCTCGGGCTCGGATACGCAGATTCCCTGTCTCATGCTACGCGGCTTGCCCGAACGCTCCAAGATGGCTGCGATACTGGAGGATTCAAGTGGCCCGGCGTGATTCTGCAAGGAAAAATGCTTTTTGCGAAGGCGGGCTCCAGTTTGTGCCGATATTCTCGATACCGATCTGTGGCGAAAGCACCGGCAGGAGGCCGTCGCATGGAGCTCGATCTCATCCAGCTGACCTTGAGTCTGCGTCACGACGATGTCGCCGTGCGCGTCTATGCCGCCACCATGCTGGGCTGGCTGGGGAGCGATGCGGAACCGGCGGTGCCGACGCTGATCGAGTTGCTGCGTCATGCCGATTGTCGCGATCGGCGTATGGCGGCCCTGGCCCTGGGCAACATCGGCCCGGCGGCCAGCGCGGCCATTGAGCCCCTCCTGGATCTGGTCAACGACGACGAGGACGACGGCGTGCGCGAGATGGCCGCCGAAGCCCTCGAGCTCATCGATCCTGATTGCGAGAGCCAGGAAGCGGCCTGAGAGAATCGCCATGCCGCGTTGCCCGTGGGCGAAGACCGAGCTGTCGATTGCCTACCACGATCTCGAGTGGGGCGTGCCCGTCCACGATGACCGCCTGCTCTTCGAGTTTCTCATCCTGGAAGGGGCCCAGGCCGGGCTGAGCTGGGAAACCATCCTCAACAAGCGCGCGCGCTATCGCGAGGTCTTCGATCATTTCGAGCCGGCCGTCGTGGCCCGCTATACCGCCAAGAAGAAGCAAAGTCTGCTGGCCGACGCGGGCATCATCCGCAATCGCCTCAAGATCGATTCCGCGGTCGACAACGCCCGTGCCTTCCTGAAGGTGCAAGAGGAGTTCGGCTCCTTCGATCGCTACCTGTGGGCCTTCGTGGCGGGCAAACCCATCCAGAACAGGTGGAAGACGCTCGAGCAAGTCCCCGCACGCACCGACGAATCGGATGCGCTGAGCAGGGACCTGAAGAAGCGCGGTTTCCGCTTTGTCGGCTCGACCATCTGCTACGCCTTCATGCAGGCCGTGGGGCTGGTCAACGACCATCTCGCGAGTTGCCCGCGGCACGACGAGCTCGCCGCATTCGAACGCTGGTTCGTTTACCTGCTGCGCTGCGGCGACGATTCGCTCTATACCGGCATCACCAACGACCTGGCCCGGCGGGCCGAAAAGCACAATCGCGGCGTGGCCTCGCGGTATACGCGGGCACGCTTGCCCTGCACGATCGTCTACAGCGAGGAACATCCCAGCCGGAGCGCAGCTTCGAAGCGAGAGGCAGCCCTCAAGAAGTTGACGCGGGCACAGAAGGAAGCCCTGATCGCCGCGCCCCCGGTGAACCCTTAGCCCGTCGGCAACTCATTTCGCGGGCGGATTGGGCCTTGGCGGCGGCAGTTCTTCCTGGGGGCGAACCTCGATGCCAGCCGCGGGCACGATGGCTTCCGGCGGTTGCGGAGTGGTCAGGAACAGCCCGCCGCCGAGTGCCTGATAGGTGTTCACGATCGCGGACAGTTGCTCCTGCTTGGTGCCGATCAGGACCATCCGCGCGTCCATCAGGTCGCGCTGGGCCAGGAGCACGTCGACGTACTCGGTGCGGGCGTTCTGAAACAGCTTGCTGGCCACATCGACCGAGGTTTCGAGCGAGGTCAACTGCAGCCTCTTGATCTCGATGCTCCTGCTGTAGTTCTGGACCATGGAGACACGGTTGATGACCTCGGTGAAGGCATTGAGGATGACGCGCTGGTAGTTGTAGACGGCTTGCAGTTGCTTGGCGTTGGCCCCGAGATACTCGGCCCGGATGGCGGTCTTGTTGATCAGCGGCGCCACCAGGTTGCCGGCGGCGTTGTAGATCAAGGCGTCCGGAGTATTGAACAGGTATTTCAAGTTGAAGGCCTGGTAGCCGACTCCGGCGCTGATGTCCAGCCTGGGGAAGA
>JBFWSD010000939.1:0-3699 GCA_050248575.1 Gemmataceae bacterium | reverse complement strand
CGGTCCCGGCAAAATCCCTGAAACCTCCCGGTTCTCCTGGGGTATGTATCTTCTGAACCGGCCGGTCTTGTAGCGGCCGGCCGCCAATCTTCATGCTTCTGCAACTTGAAAGGGAATCCCATGCGTCACGGCTCGCTCTGCTCGCTGGCTCTGATCCTCGGCGTGGTGGCCGCCCCCCTCCAGGCCGCCGAACGAAACCTGCAGGATTACCTGCCCGACGACACGCAGGCCGTCCTGTCCGTCAACGTCAAGCAGATCCTCGATGCCCCTCTTTCCAAGCGCTACCTCGAACGCGAGGTTGAAAAGCTCGTCAAAAACGAAGACCTGCAGAAGATCGTCACTCTGCTCGACTTCGATCCGCTCACCGACCTCTACCGCGTGTCGGTCGCCGTTCCCGAGAAGGCCCAGGAAGGCAAAGCCACCATCCTCATCGAAGGCAGCTTCGACCCCGATCGCATCCACAAGGTCATCGTGCAGTTCTTCAAGGACGCCAAGGTCCACAAGGGCACCGTGCCCGTCTATGAAACCCGCAACGACAAGGGGCAGACCTTCTTCACCGCGGTCATCGACACCAAGTTCATGGTCGTTTCCACCGACTTCGTCTACATGGACGAGGTGATCGCCAAAGATGCGGGCCGCCGCAAGACCAAGGTCGACCCCAGGCTGGCGGCTGTCGTCGCCAAGCAAGATCCCAAGCAAGCCCTCTGGGCCGTGGCCGTGGTCACCGATCAGGTCAAGGAACTGGTCGCCAAGAACCCGCAAGCCAAGCGCTTCGCGGGCAAGGTCGACTCGGTGGTCGCCGGCATCAACATCACCGAAGACATCAAGCTCAACGTCCGCCTGGGCACGACGAGCGAAGACGCTGCCCGCGAACTGCGCGACACCGTCGCCGGGCTGAAGACGCTGGCCAACTTTGCCCTCGCCGGCAACAAGGACATCCCGCAAGACGTGGCCGGCATGCTCACCGAAGTGCTCAACTCGGTGCAGGTCACCCAGGTCAAGGATAGCGTGACCCTGCAGATGACGGTCTCGGGCAAGATCGTGGACAAGGCAGCCCTCATGTCGGGCAAGTTCGGTAAGTAAGAACACAGGTTTTGCGACAAAGCCCGGCTGCTTGCAGCCGGGCTTTGTCTTTTTGGGGGGGCCCCTTGGTGGCGAGCCCTCGCTGGCGCGCCGGGGGAACCCTCGCTGGCGCGTCGGGCTAACCCTAGCTTGTGCGTCGGGCTAACCAGTACACGGCGGGCTAACCGCCACGCGCCGGGCTAACGACCGATCAGTTTTTCGAAGTCTTCTTCGCTGAGGATGGGGATGCCGAGCTCCTTGGCCTTGTCGAGCTTGCTGCCTGCTTTTTCACCGGCGATGAGATAATCGGTCTTCTTGGAGACGCTGCCCGCCGCCTTGCCGCCGAAGTCGCGGATTAGGGCTTCAATGTCTTCGCGCTGATACTTCTTGAGCGTGCCGGTCACTACCAGGGTCTTGCCCGTCAGGTCGACGCCGCCGGCCGCGGCCTGCTTCTTCTCTTTCACGTCCTCGCTCAGCTTGACGCCAAGCTGGCGGAACTCCTCGATCATCTCACGATGCTTGTGATCCTCGAAGAATGCATGAATGTCACGGGCCATGATCGGGCCGATCCCCTCCACTCCGCCCAGCTCTTCTGCCGATGCCGCGAGCAACTTCTCGATGCTGACAAAATGCTTGGCGAGCAGGTCGGCCACGGCCTCGCCGACGTGCGGGATGGCCAGGCCGGCCAGCAATCGGCCCAGGCCGCGCTGCTTGCTGGTTTCGATGCCATCGAGCAAGTTCTGGGCCGACTTCTTGCCGACGCGCTCCAGTTCGAGCAGGTCGTCCATCTTCAGCCGATAAACGTCGGGAAGGTTCTTGACCAGCCCGCTATCGACCAGCTGGCTGACCATCTCTTCGCCCAGCCCTTCGATGTCCATGGTGCCGCGGCGGGCAAAGCCCTTCAGCCGCTTCTTGAGCTGCCCGGTGCAATTCTTGCTGGTGCAGTAATAGAAGACCTTCTTGGCATCGGGCTCGACGGGCGAGCCGCACACCGGGCACTCCGCGGGGAACTCGAACGGCTTTTCCTTGCCCGTGCGCAGGCCGTGTTCGGCACGGACGACGTAGGGGATGATCTTGCCCGCCTTGATGACCACGACCCGGTCGCCGACGCGGATGTCCTTGGTGCGGATGTAGTCGGCGTTGTGCAGACTGGCGTGGCTGACGCGCGTGCCCGCAAGCTGGACCGTTTCGAGGAAGGCGACGGGGGTGAGCACGCCGTTCTTGCCCACGTCGACCTGGATGTCGTTGAGCCTGGTGATGGCCTGCTCCTGTTCGAACTTGTATGCCACCACCCAGCGCGGCGCCTTGCTGGTGTAGCCCAGCTTCTCGCGCTGGGCCAGGCTGTCGACTTTGACGACCAGCCCGTCGGTCTCGTAGGGCAGCTCGCCGAGCTTCTCTTCCCACTGCTTCGCGTACTCGATCACGCCGGCGATGTCGTCGAACGATTCCACGTTCGGATTGACCGGGAAGTGCCACTTGCGGAACTGCTCGAGAGCGTCGCGATGCGAATGGAATTCGACGCCGTCGGCCGCCCCCAGGCCGTAACTGAAGAGTCGCAGACGACGTTTGGCACAGAGCTTGGGATCGAGCAGCTTGAGCGAGCCAGCGGCCAGGTTGCGCGGGTTGGCGTAGGGCTGCCCGCCCTTCTTGGACTGCTCTTCGTTCACGATCACGAAGTCCTCGCGGGTCATGTAGATCTCGCCGCGGACTTCGACCAGCTTCGGCGGCTTGTCGCTGTGCAGCCGCAAGGGCAGATCGCGCACCGTTTTCAGATTGTGGGTGACGTCGTCTCCTTGCTCGCCGTCGCCGCGCGTGGCTCCCAGGGCGAAGACGCCGTCTTCATAGGTAAGCGAGATGGCCACGCCGTCGATCTTCAACTCGACCACGTAGGTGACCTTCTCGCCCGCGGGCAGCCCTTTGCGGACGCGCCGATCGAATTCCTTGAGCTCGTCGGCCGAGTAGGTGTTGTCGATCGACAGCATGGCGACGCGATGGGTAACGGACTGGAATGCGTCGATGGGCTTGCCGCCCGGGCGCTGGGTGGGGCTGTCGGCCCGCCGCAGTTCCGGATGTTCGTCTTCGATCTTCTTCAGCTCGTCCATGAGCCGGTCGAAGTCGCGGTCGGAGATCGTCGGCCTGGCCTCGACGTAGTAGAGGTAATTGTGCCGCTCGAGTTCCTCACGCAGTTGCTCGGCGCGCTGAGCCACGTTTGCCATGGGCGTTCACCATTCGCTGGATTGGATGAGGGAAGACCCGACGGAGGAATTGTGGGCCAGGCGACGGCGTTTGGCAAGCACATCGTTCAGCCCGATGGCGGCGGCTGCAGTCAGCGTCGCTGCTGCGCCTCGCCAGTCATCGGCACGAAGGCCACCGGAGCCACCTGGCGATAGTCGAACTTGCCGTCGGGCATTTTCTCGATCACCATTAGATCTTGCGCCATGCCCGGAGGGCCAACGGGCAACACGAGCCGGCCGCCCGTCTTGAGCTGATCGAGAAGGGGCTGGGGCACATGTTCCGGAGCGGCCGTCACCAGAATCGCATCGAATGGAGCCTTCTCGGGCCAGCCGCGATAGCCATCGCCGCGGCGGACGTGAACGTTCTCGTAGCCAAGGTCAGAGAGCCTTTGCCGGGCACTTT
>JBFWSD010000938.1:0-3675 GCA_050248575.1 Gemmataceae bacterium | reverse complement strand
CGCCAGGAAAGGAACGCGAATGCCGCCCTCCCAGGTGGTCATCTTGAAGCCGCGCAACGGCTGACAACGGCCGAAATGGTCCTCCTTGGCAGTCTCGCCAGCCAGGGTCTTTTCCACCCACGGGCCGTTGTCGGACGTGAAGATCACCAGCGTGCGTTCATCGAGTCCTTCATCCTCGAGCGTCTTCAATACTTCGCCCACGGACCAGTCGAGCTCTTGCATGACGTCGCCGTACAGTCCGCGCTGCGACGAGCCCCGAAATTTCGCGCTGGCTCCAAGCACCACGTGGGCCATGTTATGCGCGACATACAGGAAGAACGGCCCGTCCTTGTGCTTTTTGATCCAGGCGGTGGCCTCTTCGGTGTAGCGGCGCGTGAGCTGGTCCATCTCCTGCTGGTCAAGGCTCTCGTCCAGCAGCTTTCCGTTGCGCATGAGCTGGGTGCGAAATTCGGAGCCTTCAATGGTGCGCGTCACGCCGTTGTGTGACGGAGTGCCGAACCAGTCATCGAAGCCCTGGGCGTTCGGGAGCAGCTGTGCGGGAAACTTCTTGCCCGGGCCGGCCAGGTGCCATTTGCCGATCATGCCGGTGGCGTAGCCCTGTTTCTTGAGCAGCTCGGCGATGGTGTGCTCATCGGGGTGCAAGATGGGGTGTTGGTGCTTGATATTGTCGACCTCTCCCACGCGCATCGAGTAGCAGCCCGTCATCAGGGCCGCCCGCGTGACGCCGCACACCGGATGCGTGTAGTAGTCGGTGCAGCGCATGCCCTGGGCCGCCAGCCGGTCGATATTGGGAGTCTTGAAGCCCTTGGCCCCTTGCACGCCAATGTCCGCGTAGCCGACATCGTCCACGAGAATCAGGACGATGTTGGGCGGCGCGGCTGATCCGGGCGCGGCCAGGTTCAGGAGTAAGCAAGTCGCCAGCAAGTACCAACGCATATCGGATCCTCGCCCTGAGTCTTGGCAGTCGCATTATCAGCCATTCTTTGGGCGGTGCAACGATTTCTCCTTGCGACCATCTTCCTATAATACCGCTTTCCGGGCTGCGCCCGTTACGGCCGCACGCGACTCTTCCAGAGGTAGATCAGAACGGTGACCACCACCAGCAAGGAATAAAGGCCAATGGCCACCCAGTTGGGCCGACGCCGCTTGAGGCGGCGCGGCGTCCAGTGAAACTCCTTCTTCGCCGGTGCCGCAGCCTTGTCGGGTCCTGGCACAGCCAGGGGCGCCGACCGATCGCACTGAATCCCGTCCGCGCCCGAATCCTTGGCCGCTGCCGGCGCGGTGGGATCTGATGAAATGCTCTCTGCAACCGCTTCGACCGGCGGTTTTGACATGGCCGCCTTGCCGCGACGCCGTCTGCCTTTTTGCAACAACGGAAGATTGAACACGAGACAGAACACCAAGGTGACAATCAGCGTTGCCGTCCACATGCGGTGTAACGCCAGCAGTAATCCTGCCAGCATGCACGCATAGAAAGTGATGGCGAAAATCAAAGTCGACACCGGCACGCGATGATCACGCGAAGAATCGATTCTGGACGGCAGCCACAGACCTTCCTGCTGCCGTTGACTCTCAAGCCAGGCCGTGGCGAATCCGACAAGCAATTGCCCTACCATGGCCAACCCCAGGAACACGAAGTAGGCCACGCCGGCAAGCAAGAACAGGTTGAGCGGGGCAAGCCATTCTTCCGGGCGTGCCTGGTAAGCAATGAGCAGCGTCAAGCTTCCAGGGATCAAGGTCGTCAAGACTATCAGCCAGACACCGTAAATTCTCGCCATTCGCACCGTGGCGGACTCACGACGAACAAGCTCCTCTTGTTCTGGCCGATCCTGCTCGTGTTCCATGAGGAACTCGAGATACTTGGACCTGAGGTCTTCCAATGAGAAGTCCGAAGGCAATTCCATTCCATACCAGGCGAGCCAGTTGGCGTAGAACTGGATGAGAAGACGCTCCTTCGACTTGAAGGTATTTCCCCAGGAGCGGACGAACATTTGTAAGACGGGATCCACGGGCGACCTCCCTTGCGACTCAAGCAGCAGCACGAGCAGCTGGGATTATCCGGCATTCTTCCCGCTGTGCAATCATTTGTCCTGCCCGCCGACTTCCTATAATACCGCTTTCCGGGCTGCGCCCGTTACGGCTGCCCGGGCTTCACGGTTAGGGCAAGAGAAGCGTGGTGGCGACGGATCGATCCTCATCTCTTCCAGGGAGCACGGGCATGCACATCCGCATCGGGGCCGTCAACTATCTCAATACCAAGCCCCTCATCTGCGATCTCGAAACGCTGGCGCCCGCGGCCGAACTGGTTCTCGAAGTCCCCAGCAAGCTGGCCGATCAGCTGGCCGCGGGCGAGCTCGACGTGGCTCTCATCCCGGTCATCGAATACTTCCGCGCCGGCAACTATCGCGTGGTGCCCGAGATTTCCATCGCTTCGCGCGGGCCGATCCTCAGCGTGACTCTCTTCAGCAAGGTGCCGTGGCACGAGATCAAGCGAGTGGCCCTCGATGAGGGCTCGCGGACCAGTGCTGCCCTCACGCAGGTGCTGCTGCGCAAGAAGTATGGCGTGGTGCCCGAGGTGGTGTCGCTGCCCATGGAAGCGAACGCCGAGAACGTGGATACCGACGCGGTGTTGCTGATCGGCGACCGGGCCATGCAAGCCTGCCTGCCCGGCTTTGCCCAGGCGTACGATCTGGGCCGCGAGTGGCACGACTGGACCGGCCTGCCCTTCGTCTTTGCCTTCTGGGCGGTTCGGCCTGGCATCGATCTTGGCCCGGTCGCGGATGCTCTGCTGGAAGCCAAGCAGCGCGGCCTGAAGCAATGCGGCCAGATTGCCCAGCGCGAGGCGGCAGCCCTCAGCCTGGATGCGGGCTTCTGCCGCCGCTACTTGCAGAACATCATTGATTTCGACCTTGGCCCGAGCGAGCTGGCCGGCCTGCGCCGCTACTACGAGTACGCCAGCGAACTCGGGCTGGTGGACGCCGACCGCGACATCGAGTTCTATCCCGCCGCGCGGATGGAGATGGTAAGATGACGGCGGTACCGGATTCGAGGAGGTTCTCATGCAGCCCGGCACAACGCCGCAATCTTCCGACCTGATCAGAATTGTATCCCCGCGTCGTCCGGACTGGTTGCCCGAGCTTGGTCTTGGCTTCGCCCTTCAGGGCGGTAAGTTTTATGATTGCGACGGGCTGTGGCTGCGCTGGCGCGACTGGCAGGGCAACTTGCTTCCCACCGCAGTTGAACGCGCGGAACAGGATGAGGAACGGGTCCAGCAAGAACGTGCACGCGCCGAACCCCTGGCCGAGAAACTCCGCCAGGCCGGCATTGACCCCGATGCATGAGACGGAACGATGAACATTTACAACATCCTTGACAAGGCCGCCGCGGGCAATCGACTCTCCTTCGATGAAGGGGTGGCCCTCTTCGAGTGCCAGGACCTCAACTTGCTAGGCCGGGCCGCCGATGCCGTCACGCGCAGGCTGCATCCCGAGCCGTTCCGCACCTACAACATCGATCGCAACATCAACTACACAAATATCTGCGCGGCCGTCTGCGACTTCTGCGCGTTCTTTCGCAAGAGTACCGACGCCGATGCGTACGTGTTGCCGCGCGAGGAGCTCTATCACAAGTTCGAAGAGACCATCGCCCTGGGGGGCGACCAGGTGCTCATGCAGG